>NZ_AYYA01000025.1:0-35934 GCF_000511065.1 Psychrobacter sp. TB67 | reverse complement strand
TGAACTGACCCCCATAAGTTGGACACAACTTCTGGGGGTTATTTTATGAAATACGACATAGACTTTAAGATCAAAGTCATAGCATACTATCGTCAAGGACATAGTAGCGGTGCGACAAGTGAGAAGTTTGGACTTGATAACAAAATGGTATCTAAGTGGGTTCAGCAGTATCAGCATAGTGGTATAGACGCCATCAAACCTAAGACTAATAAAACTAAATACAGTAGCGACTTTAAGTATAAAGTGATCGCTGTGATGTTAGCAGAAGGATTAAGCCAATCTGAAACCGCTCTTAGGTTTAATATCAGCTCACCTGCGCTTATTAGCCACTGGCATAAAGCTTACAGACTCCATGGTATGTCTGGACTCACATCCAAATATAAAGGTAGTCACCCCATGACCTCTCCTATCACAGACAAACCCGATAATGAAAAGACACTAGCAGAGCTCAAACGTGAAAACGCATATCTACGAGCGGAGAATGCCTATCTAAAAAAGCTCGATGCCTTGCTTCGGGAAAGGGAACACGCCGCGACAAAGCAAGGCTCATCGAAGGATTGAGACTAAAGCACACGTTATCTGACTTACTCAGCATAGCAAAGCTTGCGCGGAGTAGTTTCTACTACCATAGGGCGAGTCTTAGTAGTCAAGATAAATACGCCGAACTCAAACAGCGCATCCGTGATATCTATCATCAGCATAAAGGTCGATATGGCTACCGTCGAATCACCCAAACCCTTAAGAATGAGGGTCTCATTCATAACCACAAACTGATTGCACGGCTGATGGGACAGCTTAAGCTGACAGCGAGAATCAGACGACAAAGGTACCGATCCTATAAAGGAGCGTGTGGCGTCATTGCTAAGAATAGAGTCAAGCGCAAGTTTCGGGCGGGTGCGCCCAATCGCAGATGGCTGACAGACATTACTGAATTTAAAGTCGGCGATGACAAGCTATATTTATCACCGATACTTGACTGCTTTAATAATGAGATCATCAGTTATGAATTATCAAAACGACCTGTCTATGACTTGGTCAAACAGATGCTTGATCGTGCGCTTAAGGGCATACCAACAAAGCGCACCGAGCAGCTCACGCTGCATTCAGATCAAGGATGGCATTATCAGATGAAAGCGTTTGCGAATACGCTTAAAGAGAATAACATTAAGCAAAGTATGAGCCGAAAAGGGAACTGTTTAGATAATGCATTGATGGAAAGCTTCTTTGGGTCTTTAAAGTGTGAGACGATTTATATTAAGAAGCCGAAAACCATTGAAGATTTAGAGAAACAGATTCATGAGTATATGCATTATTATAATCATGAGAGAATTCAGCTTAAACTAAAAGGACTGAGCCCTGTGGAGTACAGAACTCAGTCCTTGGTGCAAACTTAAACTGTCCAAGTTTCGGGGGTCAGTTCATAGTAGGCTTGGGTTTTTTATTGACCTTATTAAAGTAGCTGAATAAAAAGTCCCAGCACAAGGCTGGGACTTTTACGTTTTATGGTACTTTTAGCAGATAGCTAGGCTATTAATCATTAGGCTCAATGATTTTTGGTGGACCTGTCAGTAAACCTTCGTCGCGGAACTCATTGGCTGAGTTATGCTCTGCCGATTCTTCGGTGATGAACCACTGCTGCTGACGATACAAAATCAATCTATCGCGGCTCAATCCCCGCAGTAGTGAATACATCATGATTAATATGACAACGGCAAAGGGAAAGCCTGAGACAATAGAGGCTGCCTGTAGCGCACCCAAACCGCCTGCCGCTAACAATACCGCCGCAATCACACCTTCTGTCCCTGCCCAGAATAAACGCTGAATCTTCGGTGGATTGGTATCGCCGCCTGAAGTCAGCATATCAATGACAAAACTGGCTGAATCTGACGAAGTAACGAACCAAAGAACAATCATCACGACAATCAACAAGTTAAGCGCTGAAGTAAATGGATAAGACTCCATTAGCTTAAAGATGGCACTACCCGTATCTGCTTGCACAGCTTCAACCAGACCAGGACTGGCCATATTAGGATCAATCGCTGCCATCAGCTCCATATGTACCGCTGAACCACCAAAAGCGGTGAACCATAAGAATAAAATGGTAATAGGGATTAATAACACGCCTAGTATGAACTCACGAATGGTACGACCACGCGAGATACGAGCGACGAATACACCGACGAATGGCGACCAGCTAATCCACCATGCCCAATAGAATACTGTCCATGATGACTGCCAGTTTTCTTGACCTTCATAAGACTCTGTCCACAGACCCAAAGGAATCACTTGATGTAAGTAATTACCAATGTTTTCAACGAAGCTGTTAAAAATAAACTGCGTGGGACCTAAGATAATGACAAAGCTTAACAGTACAATTGTGAAGAAAATATTGATGTCACTTAAGCGCTTGATACCTTTATCAAGACCCATCAAGAGCGACATGCCTGCCAACATAGTAATGAACGCAATCAAAATGATCTGTACGGTAATGTTATTCGGAATACCGAATAGCGTCTCAAGACCGGAGTTAATCTGCAGCACCCCAAGACCTAAGGTAGTCACCACGCCAAACATGGTACCGAATACCGCAAGTGTATCAACTGTATGCCCCATAGGACCATAGATTTTTTTACCGATTAACGGATACAGCGTCGAGCGAATCGCTAATGGCAAGCCAACACGGTAGTGAAAATACGCCAAAGCCAAGGCTACAATGCCATAGATTGCCCAGACGTGTAGGCCATAATGCAAGAATGAGATATTCATCGCTTGTTTGGCCGCTGCAATGGTTTCAGCTTCACCCAATGGCGGTGCCATAAAGTGATACAACGGCTCAGCGGTACCCCAATAGAGCAAGCCAATACCGATACCTGCCGAAAACAGCATCCCAATCCAAGAGACTAAATTATACTCTGGCTTCTCTGTTTGGTGCCCAAGCCTGATATCGCCGTATCGGCTAAATATCAAATAAATACTCATGAGCAGAGCTAAGTTGACCACCACAATAAAAAACCAACCAAAGCGCATAGAAACAAAGGCTTTTGCTTGGTTAAATACCAGCTCTGCTTGCTCGTTAAAAAAAGCACCAAAAATAATGAACGCGACGATCAAAATCGCCGAGGTTAAAAACACGGGTTTACTTACCCGTGGAAAAGGGCCCAGACGGCCAACTTTAACGTGATCCATTTAATAATCTCAATTTTTTAGGATGCCAACCTTAACAAGATACTTACGAACTATCAAATTAGGTTAACAACCATTTATTGTTATAAAGCAAAAAATCCTAAGATATCGGTTTATCTTAGGATTTTTTACGGTAAATAATTGATCGTTGCTTGTCTTAAATATTTTTTTAAAGCCTGTTTTAAAAACTTTCTTAAGGACTCAGATAACAGGCTTAATTAAAACAAGCAACAATCAGCATATCATTAATGCCCTAGTCACCCTTTGCAATTTTAGGTGGACCTTTTAGCAAATGCTCATCGACGAACTCATTAGCCGAGTTATGATCAGCAGACTCTTCGGTGATGAAATATTGCTGCGCACGATATAAAATCAAGCGATCGCGACTTAAACCACGCAACAGCGCATACATCATGACAAAGACTACCAGAGCAAACGGCAAACCTGCCACGATAGCGGCGGCTTGTAGCGCACCCAAACCACCAGCTGCTAATAATATTGCAGCAATGACCCCTTCCATCGTCGCCCAAAACAAGCGCTGAATCTTTGGCGGGTTGGTATCGCCGCCTGCCGTCAACATATCGATGACAAAGCTTGCCGAATCAGAAGACGTGACGAACCATAATACAATCATGATAACAATCAGCAAGGTCACAGGTTTTGTCAGTGGATAGTATTCGACCAGTTTAAAGATCGCACTACCGGTATCGGCTTGCACTGCTTCAATCAGTCCAGGACTCAGCATGTCAGGGTTGATCGATGCCAATAGCTCCATATGGATAGCAACACCGCCAAACGTAGTAAACCAGAAGAATAAAATCGTCATTGGGATTAATAAGACTCCCAAGACAAATTCACGAATAGTACGACCACGACTGATACGGGCAATGAATACGCCGACAAAGGGTGCCCAACTTACCCACCACGCCCAGTAAAATATCGTCCAGCCGCTTTGCCAATCGGTATTGCTATAGGCTTCGCCCCACGCCGATAACGTCACAATCGACCCTAGATAATTACCGATATTTTCGATAAAACTGTCGAAGATAAATAGCGTCGGACCCAAAATCACCATAAAGACCAACAGAATACCCGTCAGTCCCATATTAATATCACTTAGACGTTTGATGCCTTTATCAAGACCCAGCATCAAAGAGATACATGCCATGGCAGTCACAAATGCAATAATCGCAAATTGCACGCCCAAACTATTAGGAATACCGAACAAGTTCTCCAGACCAGAATTTATCTGCATCACCCCTAAACCCAAAGAAGTCACTACCCCAAACATCGTACCGAATACTGCTAAAATATCAACGGTATGACCCCAAGGACCATAAATCTTGCGGCCCAATATCGGATACAGCGTCGAGCGAATCGATAATGGCAGACCACGGCGAAAATGAAAGTAAGCCAACGACAATGCCACGATGGTATAAATCGCCCAAGCGTGTAAACCCCAATGTAAAAACGAGATGTTCATCGCTTGTTTGGCCGCTTCTATTGTCTCCGCTTCACCAAGTGGTGGGGCCATAAAGTGATACAACGGCTCAGCCGTACCCCAATAAACCAAACCAATACCGATACCCGCCGAAAACAACATCCCTATCCAAGAGATGAGGCTATATTGCGGACGTTCTGTTTGTTTACCCAAGCGAATATCGCCGTAACGGCTCATGGCTAAATAGATACAAAAAACGAGTGCCACGTTGACCAAAACAATAAATAGCCAACCAAACTTATCGGTAATAAAGCTCTGTAAAAAACTAAAAAGTGCGCCGGCAGCTTCCGTAAAAAAAGCGCCAAAAATAATAAATCCGACAATCAACAACGTCGAGGTTATAAACACAGGTTTACTGACCCGTGGAAACGGACCCAATCGACCTACTTTTACTTCGTCCATGTGCTAATCTCGTTATATAAGGGCTGCTACCTTAACAAAATAACCTTTGATTATCAAATAATTACAAAATATAGCCATCAAGAAACACCCTATTTGCTCTAATGTTTTCCTATTCTTAAACTTATCTAAAAATATGATGTATAGATGGTAACAAGTCAAAATTCTGGTTTAGAGTAAAATAAAAGCCATCTACTCTATTCATTTTCTAAGCTTTAAAACTACAAAAGGTGCTGGATTTATGGTAAAAATCGCAGTACCCTTTATGTAGATTTATGAATTAATTTTAACAATGCTATCATTCACTCTTTATAGCAATATACTATTTAGGTAGCAATTGCAGTAACTTAGCCGCATCGCCGTCCTCTAATAACCAGACTTGTCCATCCACGTTCAGTACACTACGAATACGCTTCCCCATATCATAGCGGTAACGTTCAGAGGCACTGTTGCTGTCATCAAAACTCACTATGATGAGCGCTTTTGATGACAGGCCGCTGATTAGCGCATTGCCTTGCCATGCTGGAAAATCATTATGAGTCCCGGCTGAATATATACTTAATGAAGAAGGTGAGATGACGGGTGTCCAAGTCACTTTGGGCGCAGTCAAGTCAGGCCGAGTGTCATGGTCAGGAATGTCTGTACCCGAATAATTACGACCGTTAGAGACCAGCGGCCAGCCATAGTTATTGCCTTTTTCGATTAAATTAAACTCATCACCACCTCTTGGCCCCATCTCATTTGCCCACAGCCGACCACTGTCATCAAAGGCCATACCCAGTACGTTACGATGCCCAGTTGTCCAAAACTGTGCCTTAATTTCCTTATTTTCGTTGGCGAATGGATTGTCTGCGGGTACGCTACCGTCAGGGTATAGTCGAATGATTTTGCCCAAGTTGACGCTCATATCTTGCGCTGGCGTTTTTTCTTGCCGCTCACCTGAACTGATATAGAGATAGCGACCATCGGGAGAGAATAGCAAACGGTGACTATAATGCCCCTGCCCTTTTACCTTTGGCGTCTGCTGCCAAATCGGGGTAATAGATTGCAGACTAGGAGCAGCGCTACCTATACCTGAGAGCTTAGCGCTAATCACTTTCGCGCCAAATTTATTGTCATCAGCGCCCGTGCCGCTTTCAATATAACTGAGATATATGACATTACTGGTAGCAAAATCTGATGCTAGAATAATGTCACCTAGACCGCCTTGCCCGCCATACGCAACGGTCGGCACACCGCTTACTTCGGTTTTAGTACCGGTAGCAGTATCGACCATGAAGAGCTCACCGGTCTTTTGGGTAACCAGTAATGTTGGTGGCTCATCATTGGTATTGGGTAGCGCGGTCATCGCCCATGGTTCATTAAAGGTAGCGACAGTCTTAGTGGCAAAGGCAGGTTTTTCAGTGCTCGCTGCCGAATCTTTGGCAGAAGCCTGACCTTCTTTGTACTCTGTCAGATCTGCATCGGTATTGACTGCTGATGGGTTTGAGCACGCAGAGGCGCTAAATAGCAGGGCTGCTATGATTAACGGCAAGATTAATGGCGTGCTAATATATTTTTTATTGGTCATCATCATGATGTCATCTCCCTTAATGTTATATTGGCTTTATTAGGGCTTAAGTGATAGTGCGTGAAAAATAATATCGAACCATCACGCACTGCTGATATCCATTTTTCTTGCTTGCTGTGCCTGCGCGGACAGAGGCGACAAAAAATTGATATCAGCAATACCATCGTATTTTTAGGATATTTTGACTATAGTTATAACATAATCAAAGTATGACAACGGTAAAATGATTATAGAGCGCAAAGTAAAAACCCCTTATCTGCCTATATAAAAAATAGACAAATAAAGGGTTGGTTTTAAAGCATAACCGTCATTTAGCAACAATTATTTAGCGTTTACTATTAGCTCATTCGAAGCTTATCAAAGGTAAGCTTATCATCAGCGCCGACATCGACTTTGATGATATCGCCAGCGACAAAGTCACCAGACAGCAATTTTAATGACAGCGGATTTTCGATCTCTTGCTGGATAGCACGTTTTAGCGGACGCGCACCATACACAGGGTCATAACCCACGGCGACCAGCTTGTTCATCGCATCAGAGGATAGCTCGATGTCCATCTCGCGCTCATGCAAACGCTGACGTAATCGATCCAATTGAATGTCAGCAATACCTGCCATTTGCGACATACCGAGCGGATGGAAAACCACAATCTCATCAATACGGTTGACGAACTCTGGACGGAAATGCTGACCGACAGAATCCATGACCTCCGCTTTGATATCGTCGTAGCTTTCGCCAACCATCTCTTGAATTTTATGCGAGCCTAGGTTACTGGTCATGATAATAACGGTGTTTTTAAAGTCCACCACGCGACCTTGCGAATCGGTCAAACGACCATCATCCAACACTTGTAGCAAGATATTGAACACATCAGGGTGCGCTTTTTCGACTTCATCAAACAATATCACGCTATAGGGCTTACGACGTACCGCTTCGGTCAACGCGCCACCTTCTTCATAGCCAACATAACCTGGAGGCGCACCCACTAAGCGACTGACGCTGTGCTTCTCCATATACTCACTCATATCGATACGAACAATCGCATCTTCAGAGTCGAATAAGAAGTTCGCCAATGATTTGGTCAGCTCGGTTTTACCGACACCAGTAGGCCCAAGGAACAAGAACGAACCAGATGGTCGATTCGGATCCGACAAGCCCGCACGGCTACGACGCACGGCATTGGCGACCGCTTCGACTGCTTCATCTTGACCGATGACGCGCTCGTGGAGTTTCTCTTCCATCGCCAGCATTTTGTCACGCTCGCCTTGCATCATTTTACTGACCGGAATGCCCGTGGCGGCGGCAACCACTTCGGCAATTTCATTATCCGTGACCTTGTTACGTAGTAGTTTTACCCCACTATTTTCACCAGTCTGCTCTTTTTGCTCAGCCAAGTCCGACTCATGAATTCGGCGCTCTAACTGCGGAATGGTCTCATACTGCAGCTTACTCATGGTCTCATAATCGCCCTCGCGGCTGGCTTTATCATAGGCGATACGCGCTTTGTCTAGCTCGTCTTTTAGCTGCTGACTGCCTTTGACCAGCGCTTTTTCTGCTTGCCAAATCTCATTGAGATCGGCGTACTCTTTTTCTAACTCTTCTATTTGTGCATCAAGTACTTTACGCTCGGCTTGCGCGCCAGCGTCTTCTTCATTTTTGAGCACTTCACGCTGCATTTTTAACTGAATCAAACGGCTATCAAGCTTGCCAAGTGACTCAGGCTTGCTGTCCATCTCCATACGCAGACGACTGGCAGCTTCGTCGATTAAATCAATCGCCTTATCCGGCAGCTTGCGGTCAGTAATATAGCGATGGCTCATGCGTGCGGCAGCAATAATCGCACTGTCTTGAATATCGACCCCATGATGCAGCTCGTAACGCTCTTTGAGGCCACGCAAAATCGCAATGGTATCCTCGACCGTTGGCTCATCGACCAATACTTTTTGGAAGCGACGTTCAAGCGCGGCATCTTTTTCGATATACTTGCGATACTCGTCCAAAGTCGTCGCACCGACGCAATGCAGCTCACCACGGGCTAGCGCAGGCTTTAGCATATTACCCGCATCCATCGCACCTTCTGATTTACCCGCGCCAACCATGGTATGTAGCTCATCGATAAATAAGATGACATTGCCTTCTTGCTTGGCCAAATCACTCAATACGCTTTTGAGGCGTTCTTCAAACTCACCACGAAATTTTGCGCCGGCAATAAGCGCACCTAAGTCTAATGACAGTACTTCTTTACGGCGCAACCCTTCTGGTACATCACCATTGATGATTTTTTGTGCTAAGCCTTCGACGATAGCGGTTTTACCCACACCCGGCTCACCGATAAGTACTGGATTATTTTTAGTCCGACGTGACAGTACTTGAATGGTGCGGCGAATCTCTTCGTCACGACCAATGACTGGATCCAGTTTGCCAAGCTCCGCCTGCTCAGTTAAGTTAATCGTATATTTATTCAGCGCGTCACGTTGATCTTCCGCGTTTTGATTGTTCACGGTTTCATCACCACGTAATTGTTCAATAACGGCTTTTAATTTGGCTGCCGTCACGCCAGCGCTTTCAAATATTTTTTTGGTTTCGCCTTGTTCAGCGAGTGCTAATATCACCCATTCAGTGGCAATAAAATCGTCGCCTTCTTTTTGCGCTTGGCGATCGGCCAAATTCAAAATTTTGACCGAATTAGGGTTCAAATTAACGTCACCTGTTGGTTCGCTAATCGTCGCTTGATTATCAAGCGCCTTTGCCACGCCATTTTTTAGCGCAGGAATAGACGCGCCCGCTTGCTGGCAGATAGACAAGTTAGACTCGTCTTGCAGCAACACGGCAAGCAAATGCACAGGATCAATTCCTGTATGGTCGCGCCCTAGCGCCAAACTTTGGGCTTCTTGAATCGCAGATTGCAATTTTTGGGTAAATTTTTCGAACCTCATATTGGTGTCCTTTTAGAATTAATAATATTTTATATCTGATAGTAGCTGCGGCTTTTTATAAGTATCAAACAATGCCCAAGCTTTTCGTTGTTATCTATATCAGGTTTGTTGAGTAATATTTCAATATCAATTTAACGGTTATCAACAATCAATAATGGCTTATCAATATCAGCTCCTATCAATAACAAGCCAATAGCAAGCAGTGCGCATTGCACCTGATTAATATAAACCTTACTTATAACAATGATATGACGATAAGGCATTAATAGGCACATTG
Source organism: Psychrobacter sp. TB67 (assembly GCF_000511065.1). Lineage (NCBI taxonomy): Bacteria > Pseudomonadati > Pseudomonadota > Gammaproteobacteria > Moraxellales > Moraxellaceae > Psychrobacter > Psychrobacter sp. TB67. The sequence goes on along the minus strand of NZ_AYYA01000025.1, from coordinate 26,068 downwards.
ATGAGCTATTTCAAGGGAATATAGGAAAGAAAAATAGGTAGTGTTAAGTTTGTGAAAAAGAGAGAGGAATAGTTTAGGAGTGTGAATAAATCGTCGAAAAAAATATGCGGTTATTACAAAATATCTAAAAAGCTAATCAACTCAGCAAGCATTAAGTATACATAAACCTTAAAAGTGGCTTATTCAACAATTTCAATCGCGGTGCCTACTTTCACAGCCGCCATGATTTCATCCATCTCATCATTAGTGACGGCGATGCAGCCATCTGTCCAATCGCGTTGTTGATTGAGCCCGGCTAAATGACCAAAGCCATTCATTTGCCCATGAATCATAATGTCGCCACCTGGATTGACGCCGCGAGACTTAGCCTGTGCTTTATCTGCCGCATTTGGGTAGCTGACATGGATGGAGCGATGGGCTATTGAGTTTTCATTTTTATAATCTAAGGTATAGTAGCCTACTGGTGTGCGCTGATCCCCTTGTTGTTGCTTATGTCCTATCGGGCTGTCACCCAATGCAATGCGATAGGATTTGACCACGGTATCTTTGCTTAATAACTTTAAAATGCGCTCAGACTTGTCAACAAAGACCTTATCGACAATGAGCGTGCTAGGAATAGACTGACCTTTATCAACCGCGTTTTTTGCCTGCGAGGAGGTTTTGACATAGCCTATCGCACTGGTACTAATAATGGCAGTCAGACCAAGTCCTATCGCAATAAACAACCAACGAGATTTGGTGCTAAGACTGAAAGAGAAAAATGACATAGGCTTTGGTCCTTATAAGCAATGCTTGATAGCAACGAGTCATAATATATCAAAGCACTATGTCATATTTAATGATCAGGTTTTGTGCAAAAATGATGAATAAGATAACAACGTGTTCTGGCAGTTGTCAAACTAAACCATACGAATGGCACCATCAAGACGAATCACTTCACCATTTAGGTAGGCATTATCAATAATATGGGTCACCAGTTTGGCAAACTCATTCGGTGCTCCTAGGCGCTTAGGATAAGGAACGGCTGATTCTAATTGCGTGCGTGCTTTTTCCGGTAAGCTCTCCATCATTGGGGTGGCAAAGACACCCGGTGCAATCGTCATCACGCGAATGCCATGACGAGTCAGCTCACGAGCTAATGGCAGCATCATACCGACAACGCCAGCTTTAGATGAGGCATAACTGGCTTGCCCGACTTGCCCATCAAAAGCAGCGATAGAAGCAGTATTGATAATGATACCATTGTCCGCGTTCTGCTCACTATCAGGGTTCACATTCGCTGCTACGCGCTTAGCAATACTAGCTGCTACTAAACGTGCAACATTGAACGAGCCCACTTGATTAATTATAACACCGCGACTGAACTGATCGAGATCAGCAGGATTGTTTTCACGATCCAGTAGCTTTTGCACCACGGCAATACCTGCACAGTTAATAGAACCTTGCAGACCACCAAACTCTTTTTCTGCTGTATCTACCGCCGCTTGCACCTCATCACCACTGGTCACATCACAACGAACAAAACGCGTATTATCGCCCAGCTCAGCTACTAGCGCTGACCCTACTGTTTCATTCAAATCAGCGATGACGACCTTGCCACCTTGAGCGACGATAGCGCGAACCACGGCTTCACCCAATCCTGATGCACCGCCGGTGACCAAAAAGCTATTTTCTTTAATCTGCATATTATTCCCTTAATAAATTTTTGTTTGATGTTGATGTTTAACGTTTTTATAACTGCTCTTTTTATAACTGCTCTGCGCCCCTACTCTGGACCAAGAGGCTTCAATCTGCAGACAGGCTACGCAGCAAAAAGCGCTGAATTTTACCGCTTGGTGTTTTTGGTAGTGCACTCACAAATTCAACTTCCCGCGGATAAGCGTGAGTCGATAAACGTTTGCGTACCAAGTCTTTGATTTGCTGAGCAATCTCTTCAGAGCCCTCGATGCCATCTTTGAGTACCACATAGGACTTAATCGTATGCCCACGCACCTCATCAGGTATACCAACGGCAGCAGACTCCGCGACCGCTGCGTGCTCGAGCACAGTGTTTTCGACATCGGTAGGACCGACCCGATAGCCTGCCGTGATAATGATGTCATCATCACGTCCTGAAAACCAATAGCTGCCGTCACTATGACGCTCGACCACGTCGCCTGTCAAATAGTAATCTTCAAAAAACGCTTGTTTTTCATTCCAACTATAGCCTCGGAAATAAAACGCAGGCGACTGACTGACCACGACTGCCAATTGTCCTTGCTCACCATCGGGCAATACTTGCATATCATCATCGAGCACTACCAGCGTATGCCCCGGTAACGCCATGCCCATCGAGCCGACTGGACATTCATGCGCCAAAGCATGATGCTCGCAGCAGGTCATGCCGGTCTCTGTCTGCCCATATTGATCGCAAACCTGACAGCCCAAATGACTTTCCACCCAACTTACTACTTCAGTATTCAGCGTCTCCCCTGCCGAGTTAGCGCAGCGTAGAGACAAGGCGTTATCGTCATTTGCGGACGATGCATCAAAAACACCACTCGATTTCATCATCCGAAAAGCCGTTGGCGATGACGCTAGATTGGTAATCTTATGGCGCACCATAAAGTCGCGGGTATTGGTCGCATCAAAGCCTGCTTCGTTAAAGTAGGTCGTGACCCCTAATAATAAAGGCCCAGTAATCGCATAATATAGCCCATATGCCCAGCCGGGGTCTGCCATGTTCCAGTAATTATCAGTCTCGCGCAGATCAATCGCATAACGCATATATAGATAAAAAGCAGGCAACGCCGCTAATGGCACACTAACGCCTTTTGACTTGCCCACCGTACCTGAAGTAAACATTTGCAAGAATGGTGCATCCGTATCTAGCAAAACAGCTTCTATCGCTTGCGGCTGCGTCACCCTCATCTCGTGATAATTGTCATCACCCCAAGCGTCGCTATCATGAATACTGCCAATAAGTACCATTTTGGCTTGTTTGGCCAAATCTTCAAACTTGCCACGATTTTCCTGATTGGTAAATACCACCTTGGTATTGGCCTTATCCATACGGTACTTAATCGAATCGTAACCAAAAGCGGTAAATAGCGGCTGGTACACTGCCCCAATGCGCCATGTCGCTAATACAACCGTTAGTAATTCAGGCGTGCGCGGTAGCATGGTGGCGACTTGGTCACCGGCTTTTACACCATAGGACAATAATAAATTGGCAACTTGCGCACTCGCTTCATCCAACTCGCCAAAGCTCATGCGCGTTATGTTACCGCTAGTATCTTCATGGACTAAGGCCGTATTGTCCGCGCGACCGTCACGCACATGGCGACCACAGCAAGCCATGTAAGCATTTAATCGATCATCCAAATGCGCGCCAAATATTTCCTCTAACAACGCATTCATCTCGAAGTTATTATAATAATCACTATAATTGATGGGTGTTTTAGAAGTATCCGCTGTAGCGTGCGCGGTTTGTGTAGATGAGGTATTCATGGGCTAATCCTTTAGCGGTGGAGATCGAGCTGAAAACATCAATTGCTATCACAACAGTCGATATCCTATAGACTGTGTTACTTGATAAAATTGGGCGTTAATCATTAGGGTCTGTTAAAAAAGCACGTTAACATCTAATTCAATACATAACGTATCATTTATAAATATCTGAGTCCAGATAATTATCTTACTATTAGCAGTTGTTAGACTGCTATATATTCTTCTAATGTGCTTACTTTATAAAGCAACTATTCCCGAGGCCTTTATTTTATAAGCCTCTTATTTTCTAACGCAGTTACTCTAGTGCGCTTAGTCAAGTACGCTTAATCGAATGTACTCAAAAAGCCCAGCAGTGCTTTTTCTTCACAGCTTTGATACTTTCGAGTGCGTCCACGGCGCGCTTGTTTATAGGGCTCAAAAAACTGACCTGCCAAAAACCGTTCAATAATAACAGGGTGAATATAGGATGCTCGGCACACGCTTGGAGTATTGCCAAGCTCATCTGCCACTTCTTTAACCATATCAGTGACCAACTGTTGGCGCGTCCGACTGTCCGGCTCGCTAGTCAATATCTCTTTGCCACTGGCGGCTTCAAGCTCGTCATACAGATGACTGGCAGCCAATACACTGGCCATCCAAGTACGAAAATCCTTGGCACTATACAGATTGCCACTATATAAATGATCGCTTTTATTATTGCTGGCATCAGTGCAAAGGTGCTTACGCAAATAATCATTGATATCGGCACTATCGACGACTTGCTTATGACCATTATCATCTAAGTATTTAAAAATTTGATAACCGGGCAGCTCAGAACACGCTTGTACAATCTCAATCAAACGCTCATCCTGCAATTCGATATGATGGGCTTTGGCACTTTTTCCGACGAAATCGAATGCCAAGCCATCGTCTATCTCGCTCACATGTTTGCTACGCAATGTACTGAGACCGTAGCTTTTATTCATCTTCGCATAGCGGCTATTACCGATTCGAATTAACGTCGTCTCAAGCAATTTAACCACGGCAGCCAGTACATTGGCGCGTGATAGCGGCGCTGCTTCTAAGTCTTCTTCGACTTGCGCACGTAGGTTTGGCAATGCCTCCGCAAAACCTATCATCGCATCGAACTTGGCTTGGTCACGTACCGTATCCCACTCAGGATGATATAAGTATTGCTTGCGCGCTTTGCCATCACGACCGGTCGACTGCAGATGACCCTTATCATCTTGGCATATCCATACCTCTGACCACATCGGTGGAATGACCAAGGCATCAAAACGCTGGCGCAAAGCCTTGTCTTTCACCGTCTTGCCAGTAGCATCTCGGTAAGTAAAACCGCGCCCCCAACGCTGACGACTATAACCCGGTTCATTATCACTGACGTAGCGCAAATTCGCCCGACGTGCTAAATGCTCATAATCGTGACGAATATCCTCTGAGGTCGTTTGTGCAACTGCTTTGGTCATAAATAATACACTTTTAAATAATAGTGGTTTTAGCATAATTAACTATGAGAATTTTTGCTGTTTACTTGCCACGGATAAAGTGTAATCGCTATGTAAAAATGCTGTATAGAAGGGTTATCAATTATGATTGATTGCGTCATAATTGAACGTCTGTCCATTAACAAAATCAAGTGAACACCCATGAAAAATACTTCGATAAAAATAATCCCATTGTCTAAAGCTGATTACGATGCTTGGTTAAAATTGTGGCAAGGTTATTTAATTTTTTATGAAACTCGTCTGCCACCAAGTACCACAGAAAAGACTTGGCGCAACCTGCTTGATAGCAATATGCCAATTTATGGCTTTGGGGCATGGGTCGATGAAACGCTGGTAGGTATCACGCATGTCGTGCTACATCCCAATACATGGAATACCACCGAATGCTGTTACTTAGAGGATCTGTATGTTAGTGAGTCTGCGCGCGGGCAAGGCATAGGACGCGCACTGATTGAACAGGTTTATGATTTTGCTGATAAGCAACATTGCAACCGCGTCTATTGGACCACGCAAGAAGGCAACACCACAGCACGCAAACTCTATGATGCCATCGCCACCCAAACGGACATGGTGCAATATCGTAAAAAATTATAACGATTGACAAAGATAGTCAAAATATTTTAAAAACGCCATGGTATTGCTGATATAAATTTTTTGTCGCCTCTGTCTGCGCATGCACAGCAAGCTAGAAAAATTGATATCAGCAGTGCGTGATGGTTCGATATTACTTTTCACTGACTATATCTTACGACTGAAACTTATCTTAAAATTCAACCATAAAAAAACGCCAAGCGTTAAACACTTGGCGTTAATTATTATATTACTACTTTAAAATCGCTTATTTACCATATACACATAAATAAGCAGTTTCCACTTCAACTTTAACATTGAATTTCTGATTGGCTTCAACGGTAAACTGCTCGCCCGCATTAAAGGTTTGCCACTCAGTGCTTTCTGGTAGCTTAACTGTCAATGCACCACTCACCACACTCATGGTTTCAAATTCGCTAGTACCGAATTCATACTCGCCAATTTCCATCACGCCAACGGTAGCGGGCTTGGTCGCGGTTTGAAAAGCAATAGAAGTGACTTTATCATCAAAATAATTATTAACGCTTGGCATAATTTTCCTTAATAAGGTTTTAGGTAATATTTGAAAGTTTTTTTACAATCCCGCTTTTAGGCTCGCTTCGATAAATTGATCAAGGTCGCCATCTAGCACTGCACCGGTGTTAAAGGTTTCAACGCCAGTACGCAAGTCTTTAATACGTGAGTCATCCAGCACATATGAGCGAATTTGACTGCCCCAACCGACGTCAGATTTACCATCTTCGACCGCTTGTTGGGACTCCATACGTTTTTGCATCTCAAGCTCATAAAGCTTGGCACGTAGCATCTTCATCGCCGTCGCTTTGTTGCCATGTTGGCTACGCTCGTTCTGACAAGTCACCACCACACCACTCGGCTCATGAGTAATACGCACCGCAGAGTCAGTGGTGTTCACGTGCTGACCACCCGCGCCTGATGAACGGTAAGTATCGATACGCAAATCAGCTGGGTTGATATCAATCTCAACGTTATCATCAATTTCAGGCGAGACAAAAACAGCGGCAAATGAGGTATGGCGACCGTTGTTACTATCAAATGGTGATTTACGCACTAAGCGATGTACGCCAATTTCGGTCCGTAACCAACCAAAGGCATAATCGCCTTTAATCTCAATCGTGGCTGATTTAATCCCAGCAACGCTACCAGAAGATACTTCAATCACGTCAACTTTAAAGCCATGCGCCTCTGCCCAGCGCGTATACATGCGCAGTAGCATCTCGGCCCAATCTTGCGCTTCCGTGCCGCCACTACCCGATTGAATATCCAAGTAGCAGTTGTTTGGATCCATCTCACCACTAAACATGCGACGGAACTCTAAGTCCGCAACGCGCTTCTCCGCATCGTCAAGCTCGGCTTGTACATCAGCAAGCAATGATTCGTCTTCTGCTTCTACCGCCAGCTCCAGCATGGCAGACGCATCTTCTAAGGTGGTCTCAAGCGAGACCACCACGTCAATGACCCCATCAAGCTGGCTTTTCTCTTTATTAATCTTGGTTGCACGCTCTGGATCATTCCATAGCTCGGGGTTTTCTAATTCTAAATTGACTTCTTCTAAGCGTTCTTGCTTACCATCGAAGTCAAAGATACCTCCGAAGATCCTGCCCGCGCTCAGATAGATCTTTGATTTGTTCTTGATACGGATTGATTTCCATAAGTATTCCTGTGTTTTTAAATAAATATCTCACTGATATGGCGCTATTTTAAATGAGATTGACGATAAATAGTTGACTAATTATCAATGCCTTTATATTAAATAATCATAGACCAGCTAAATTGACCAATCCTCTACTGCCCAGCGATGGGCTAACGCATGCGCATGCAACGCGTCATCAGGGGACACGCAAATAGCCACATCCGCCCATTCAAGCAAAGGAATATCATTTTTGGAATCTGAATAGGCATAGGTTTTATCAAATTTTATGCCAGCCAGTTGCTTTTTATTCAGCCACTTATCGAGATGGTATATCTTGCCTGCCTGAAAGTTTGGTTTGTCCATCAGCTTACCAGTATAGCGCTGATCTTTGATTTCCAAAGGCGTAGCCAAGACATTGGCATCTTCAATACCAAAACGTTTAGCGATAGCCGACACTACAAAGTCATTGGTCGCCGAAATAATCACCACATCATGACCTTTTTCGACATGATGACAGAGCGCCTCCATCGCTTTTGGACGAATATGAGGCTCGATTTCAGTCTTAATATAATCTTCTCGCAACTCATGCAGTCTATCCATCGGCAAACTGCTCAAAAACTGGGCGACGAATTCATTATATTCGGTCGCATCAAGCGTGCCTTCGATGTACTGTTCGTAAAATGCTTGATTGGCTGTACGATATTCAGCTTCATCAACGAGGTTATGCTTGACGATATATTCGCCCCATAGGTAGTCGCTATCGACATCGAGCAAGGTATGATCTAGATCGAATAACGCCAATTCTTTTCCATCAGTGTGTGCTTGAGTTGCCTGCATAATTGGAGCCTTATGATTTTTTAAGGGAATGATTTTTTGAATGAAAAATATTTTAGAGAAAATATTGGATATAAAATGTGCTGATAATTCTCTATAAGCCTACTGTTCACCGAACAAAATTATGCTAACTTGTTTACTTTAAAATCTCATTAGCTTATCTTTAGCTTGCTTGATAATAACAATAGAGAACCTTATGAAAGCGCCTGATGATAAAACTGCTTTGTTTAATCGACCGCGACGCCCTGCCCGCTCCATCAGAGAAATTAGGCGACGGCAGTTAGGCAAAAGCTATCAATCGCCTTTAGAGCGTCTGCTTTATGCGCTGTTAAATGGCTTGATGTATGGCTTTGGCGGCTTACTTATCGACCTTGCGATTGTTGTCATTCGCTCACTTGCTGGCATGGGCAATGGCGAGATATTCTGGTTATTTACGCCGTTTATGTTGGTTTTGGGTGCTTTAATAGGCTTTATCGTTGGCAAAAGCGCCGGTGCCGAGAGCGTCAATGCTTTGCATAATGATGAAACTGGCAACAACAATGCTTATCTTAACGACTACTCGATACGCCATGACGTTTTTCGTGGAATAATCATCGGTATTATCATTTTTGCCGTTATTTGGCTTATCATGATGCTAATGGCATAAATAACATAAAAGCTTCTGCCCCAAAATTATTTGCTCAAAAAACGTTTCAATAAAGGATGAGAAATCAATAACGCTCAATCTGCTTATCACTTATAAAACGATTATCTAAAGATAAATCAATGCTCACTTTTATATTGATTAATCAGGCATGGCTATTTCTTTTAAGCCAGTCTTAAATGTCTGACAACGCTCGCTATAATGCAGCGCAGACCACTTCATCATGGCAGCTTGCTCATCGGTCAAGGTTTTGACTACTTTTGCAGGTGCGCCCATTACCAGAGAATTATCTGGAATCTCTTTGCCTTCAGTGACCAACGCTTTGGCACCAATGATACAATTTTTACCAATTTTGGCATTATTTAAAATAACTGCACCGATGCCAATGAGACTATTATCACCGACTTCGCAGCCATGCAGCATCGCTAAATGACCAATGGTGACATGATCGCCGATCTTTACTTCGATGCCTGCATCGGTATGAATGACGCTGTTTTCTTGCACATTACTATAATCACCGATATGAATGCGCTCATTGTCCCCGCGAATCACCGCCCCAAACCAAACACTGGCTTGATGACCCAAATATACATCGCCGATGACACGTGCGGTATCTGCCACCCAACCGTTAAATGGAACGGCAAACTCAGGCACTTTGTCTAAATATTGGTAAATCATAACGGGTCCTTGTTACATTGGGTATTTTAATAATTATATTCGGTTCAAAGCTATATTTATAACAGCGCCGTCCATTGTGGCAAAGCTACCTGTGAAAATCTAGCTCTTTTAGTATTAGATTTATGGTTATATCAGTCACGAAAATTCATTTTTATAACTTAGGCTATTTTATATATAGTTAGAATATCCTAGAAACGCGACGGTATTGCTGATATCGATTTTTTGTAGCCTCTGTCTGCGTAGGCACAGCAAGCAAGAAAAATGGATATCAGCAGTGCATGATTTATCGACATTACTTAGGCTATTTTATATGGCTCTTATTTTAGGCAATCATGTTCTTTAAAGACGACCATACATATGCATGTCACGCAAATTTTAAACAAAGCCCAAGTATACAGATATCGGCTTTTAGCTAAGTTAATATCGGCTATTTACTACGATCAGCAAAGCCACAGTCATCAACCTTGAGAATCGGCTGGCTATCTTAGCGGATATTGTATATAATGCGCAAAATCTGTGCCTAAGCGAGCGGACATGATGCAAGTTACCTATTCACTACCTAGTGAGTTTTGTAGTTTCCATCGATAATGTCTTCTCGCTTTTTTGTGGAAAAATTTTGGCTTTAGTCCTTTTTTATTCTGGTTTTAACAGCAGCTATAACCCTATAAATAGTGATTATAAGTCAATATTTTCACCCACAAATCATGATGGCACTCACCAATAACAGCGGAGGCAACCCTTGAATTCATCGGCAGAAATACAAGCAATTTTGGCACTAGCAGACGGTACGATCTTTCGCGGTGTGAGTATCGGCAGTCTTGGTCATCGTGTCGGTGAAGTGGTCTTTAATACAGCCATGACAGGGTATCAAGAAATCCTGACCGACCCAAGCTACGCGCGCCAGCTCGTCACCCTCACCTATCCGCACATTGGTAATACTGGTACCAATGCTGAAGATACGGAGTCTGGTAATGGACACCAAGTATGGGCAGAAGGCCTGATCATTCGTGATGCAACGCTGGTTACCTCAAATTTCCGTAACTCTGAATCGTTGAGTGATTATCTACAGAGCCATGATACGGTCGCTATTGCTGATATAGATACCCGTCAGTTGACCCGCCTACTACGTGATAAAGGCGCTCAAAACGGTTGTATCATGACCGCATCTAACGGCGACACGATTAGCAGCGAAGACGAACAGCAAGCCATCAAACTGGCGCAAGAGTTCGCTGGTCTTGAAGGTATGGATTTAGCAAAAGAATGCTGTACGCCGACGACGTTTGAGTGGACCGCTGGTAGCTGGGATTTATCAGATACCTTGCTTAATCGTGATGTAGCTGGTAGCCATGATAGCGGTACGGGCGGCTTCTTTAAGCATTTGGGCACGCACGTTGAAGCAAAATATAATGTTATCGCTTATGACTTTGGTACCAAAACCAATATCTTACGTATGCTAGTCGACCGTGGTTGTCACGTCACCGTTGTACCAGCACAAACGCCTATCGCTGACGTGCTAGCGATGAATCCAGACGGTATCTTCTTATCAAACGGTCCTGGTGACCCTGCTGCTTGTGATTATGCCATCGATGCGGTACGTCACATCATTGAAGAAACGGAAATTCCAACTTTTGGTATCTGCTTAGGTCATCAGCTGATTGGTCTAGCCAGCGGTGCAAATACTATTAAAATGAAAACCGGTCATCACGGTGCCAACCATCCAGTACAAGACTTGGCAACTGGCACGGTGATGATTACCAGTCAAAACCACGGTTTTGCGGTTGACGAAGACACCTTGCCTGCCAATGTTAAATCGACTCATCGCTCATTATTCGATGGTACTAACCAAGGGATTGAGCTGACTAATAAGCCGGTCTTTAGCTTCCAAGGTCACCCAGAAGCCAGCCCTGGCCCGCATGATGCTGCGCCATTGTTTGATAAGTTTGCAGAGATGATGGCAGCAGCGAAAGCGTAAGTTATCAATAATTAGCTGTAAGTAAATAAAAATTATTAAGAAGCATAAAGCTTGAATCACTAACGGTGGTTCAAGCTGCAGCATACCAAATACGATAAGCGTTATTGAACATATCGTTAAAATATAGATTACTCAAAATATCACCCAAACGAAGGTAGCCCTAACTATGCCAAAACGTACCGACATAAAAAGCATTCTTATCATTGGCGCAGGCCCTATCGTCATCGGTCAAGCGTGTGAGTTTGACTATTCAGGCGCGCAGGCGTGTAAAGCGCTAAAAGAAGAAGGCTACCGCGTCATTTTGGTCAACTCAAACCCTGCGACCATCATGACCGATCCTACCATGGCGGATGCGACGTATATCGAGCCAATTACTTGGCAGACGGTTGAGCAAATCATTGCCAAAGAACGTCCTGATGCCATCTTGCCAACGATGGGCGGACAGACTGCACTAAACTGTGCCCTAGAATTAGATAAGCACGGCGTATTGACCAAATACAATTGCGAGCTAATTGGCGCGACCAAAGACTCTATCGAAATGGCAGAAGATCGCAACTTGTTTGATAAAGCGATGAAGCGTATCGGTCTTGAGTGCCCACGTGCTGAAACGGCTGAGACCATGGAAGAAGCCTTTGCCACCCAAGAAAAAATGGGCTATCCGTGTATCATTCGTCCGTCGTTCACTATGGGCGGCTCAGGTGGCGGTATCGCTTATAACCGCGACGAGTTTATCGAGATTTGTGAGCGCGGTTTCGATTTATCACCGAACCATCAATTACTAATCGATGAGTCGTTAATCGGTTGGAAAGAGTATGAGATGGAAGTGGTTCGTGACAAAAACGATAACTGCATCATCATCTGTGCGATTGAAAACTTTGACCCAATGGGCGTGCATACGGGCGACTCAATCACCGTTGCTCCAGCACAAACTTTGACGGACAAAGAATATCAAATCATGCGTAATGCGTCATTAGCCGTACTGCGTGAGATTGGTGTTGAAACAGGCGGCTCAAACGTCCAGTTCGGTATTAATCCTGACACCGGTCGTATGGTCGTCATCGAGATGAATCCACGTGTGTCACGCTCATCAGCATTGGCATCAAAAGCTACTGGCTTCCCGATTGCCAAAATCGCGGCTAAATTGGCCGTTGGTTATACACTAGATGAATTGCAAAACGACATCACGGGTGGCAAAACGCCAGCGAGCTTTGAGCCTGCGCTTGATTATGTCGTCACCAAAATCCCACGTTTTAACTTTGAGAAGTTCCCGCAAGCCGATAGTGTTTTATCAACGCAAATGAAGTCAGTCGGTGAAGTCATGGCGATTGGTCGTAACTTCCAAGAGTCGATGCAAAAAGCGTTACGCGGTATGGAAACTGGCAATGATGGTTTTGATGAGCAAATTGACTTATCAAAAGTAAGCATCGAAAAAGCACGAAGCGAGATTACCAATCGCTTAACCATTCCAACGCCTGAACGTATTTATTATATTGCGGATGCTTTCCGTATCGGTATGAGCGTCGATGAAGTATTTAACCTAACCAAAATCGACCCATGGTTCTTGGTACAAATCGAAGATATCGTGAAAACTGAAGCAACGGTGAAAGCATTGGGTTTTGGTGGTTTAACTGAGAAGAATTTACGCAGCTTTAAACGTAAAGGTTTATCAGATTTACGTTTAGCAAAACTCCTTGGTGTCTCACAAAAGCAACTCCGTAAAAAGCGTTGGGACTTAAACGTCTATCCAGTCTATAAGCGCGTCGATACCTGTGCCGCAGAATTTGCCACCAGCACCGCTTATATGTACTCAACCTACGACAGCGAATGTGAAGCCAATCCAACGGATAACAAAAAAATCATGGTTATCGGTGGTGGTCCAAACCGTATCGGTCAAGGTATCGAGTTTGATTATTGCTGCGTCCATGCGGCGCTTGCCATGCGCGAAGACGGCTATGAAACCATCATGGTCAACTGTAACCCAGAAACGGTTTCTACCGATTATGACACCTCTGACCGTCTCTACTTTGAGCCAATCACGTTAGAAGATGTATTAGAGATTGTGCGTATCGAAAATCCAGATGGCGTGATTGTTCAGTTCGGTGGTCAAACACCATTGAAACTAGCCCGCGCTCTTGAGGCCTCTGGCGTCAAAATCATCGGTACCAGCCCTGATGCGATTGACCGCGCTGAAGACCGCGAACGCTTCCAGCATATGATTCAGCAATTAAACCTTGTGCAACCAACCAATGCATTGGCCACGAGCTTAGAAGATGGCTTGGTTAAAGCGAAAGACGTCGGCTATCCATTGGTCGTACGCCCATCTTATGTACTAGGTGGTCGCGCGATGGAGATTGTTTATAACGAAGACGAGCTAAGACATTACTTACGCACCGCGGTACAAGCTTCCAACGAAGCGCCAGTCTTACTTGACCGCTTCTTAGACGATGCCATTGAAGTCGATGTAGATTGTGTTAGCGACGGTACTGACGTTGTGATTGGCGGTATCATGCAGCATATCGAACAAGCGGGCGTTCACTCTGGTGACTCAGCATGTTCATTACCACCTTACTCATTATCGGATGAGCTTTGCGATAAAATGCGCGCGCAAACCGTTGCAATGGCAAAAGAGCTTGGCGTAGTCGGTCTGATGAACGTCCAATTCGCGGTAAAAGGCGAAACCGTTTATATTCTTGAGGTCAATCCACGTGCAGCCCGTACCGTGCCTTTCGTTTCTAAATGTATCGGTACGTCACTGGCGCAAGTGGCAGCACGCTGTATGGCGGGTACCTCGTTAAAAGACCAAGGCTTTACCACTGAAATCGTCCCTGCATTTTTTGCCGTAAAAGAAGCGGTATTCCCATTTGCTAAATTCCCTGGTGTCGACCCTATCTTGAGCCCTGAGATGAAATCAACGGGTGAAGTCATGGGTGTGGGTAAAACCTTTGGCGAAGCATTCTACAAAGCGGTGATCGGTAGTAATGAGCGCTTGCCTGGTCTACCGACCGAAGGCGAGACTAAGACCGTCTTTATCTCAGTACGTGATAGCGATAAAGAGCAAGTTGCTCCTATTGCCCGTCAGCTTATCGATTATGGCTTTAACATCGTCGCCACCACTGGCACGCAAAAAGTCCTCAGCGATAACGGTATTGAGTGTAAGCAAATCAACAAAGTCACCGAAGGCCGTCCGCACATCGTTGATGCCTTGAAAAATGGTAAAATCGACCTTATTATTAACACAACTGAGGGCAAACAGGCGCAAGAGGATTCATTCTCTATCCGCCGTAGTGCCCTACAAGGCAAAGTATTCTACGTGACTACTTTAGGTGCTGCAGATGCGGTCTGTAAATCTTATGCCATCGACTTACCGTTTGATGTGTATAAGCTACAAGATTTGCATGAGCAAGCAAAGTCTATTGACTTGGTCGAATAACTTCAGTAGATTAAGCATAACCGTTAGGCTTGCCTAAAAGCCTATTTGAGCATTGTTTATTTAAATCAAATAATGCTCGAAGACAACATCTTTAAAATGATAGACCTAAAAAGCATAGTGGCTAAACTGCGACTATGCTTTTTATTACGTAAGCTTAAGTGCGACTACTCTGCCATTGAGATGAGAGACGCTCATAAATGATGCTCCACTTACGGGTTACACAGTCTTAACCATTACTCTTTTTTATATTTAATACCCATTGCAACAACACTGACACCATCTCACTATGAGATGGTGTGGTGTTATTGGTTTAAGGAAAATAAACATGCAACGTTACCCAATGACTCCGCAAGGACACGCGGCTTTAGAAGCCGAATTAAAACAGCTAAAAAGTGTCGACCGTCCACGCATCACCGCTTCTATCGCTGAAGCTCGTGAACATGGCGACTTAAAAGAAAATGCTGAATATCATGCTGCTCGTGAACAACAAGGCTTTTGTGAAGCGCGTATCCGTGATATCGAAGCCAAACTTGGCGCTGCGCAAGTGATTGACCCTGCCACGCTACCGAAAGATGGTCGTGTGGTATTCGGTGTGAGCGTGGTTATCGAAAACATGGACACTGAAGAAGAGAAACGCTACCAAATCGTTGGTGACGACGAAGCGGACTTTAAAGCGGGTAAAATCTCGGTCAACTCACCTATCGCTCGTGGTCTTATCGGTAAGTTTGAAGGCGATGAAGCCCGCATAGAAACGCCAAAAGGCGTGGTCGAATACGAAGTGATGAAAGTTATTTACGACTAATATGACAGACTTTTCTGCGCGTTTTTATAAAAAATAAGTGTTATAAAAGCATTTCTCTATAACAGTTACACAATGTCACTTTTATAGTCAATTTGTTTTGACGCATAATCGTTAAAGACTAAAGCGCGAAGCACAGTTTTTATGTACTTCGACTAAAAATAATGACGGCGCGATAGTTACACTTAACTGTCATCAATACTCAATACCCTCGTTATTTGGCATGCCTTACCGTGTCATTTAACGGGGGTTTTGCTTGTTTAGGCATTATTTTTTGCTGCTTTTTATTTTCTGCAACTGCCACATTTACTGTTATTTTTGAGGAGTCTATTATGACCACGAAATTTTGTACACCAACAGCAATAACCCCTACCGTATCGGCACTACTAGCAGGCATAGTACTTGCTGCATCTTCAGCCCATGCCGCACCTGAAATCGCTATTAGCTCATCTGCTGGCGGTAGCACCACTGTGGTCGAGCAATACTCTGATGGCAAAACAGCCACTATTACTGCCACACCGAACGGTATCACGATGCAAGATGGTATGCCTTATGCGGTGACTCAAGTAACGACTGTGCCACGCTACGTGGTCCGTCAAGCTGGTAGTAACGGTATAAACAATACAATCGTTACTCAAGGTAGCACCACGGTTACGAGCGTACCTGTGACTAACCAAGTCACCAATCAAACCAGCAAGGTTGATGTCATAGCCGTGCCGACGACTAGCGTGACGCAAGTATCGCCTGTGACGACGGCTACCCAATTGCCAGTCATCAATACGCCAACGACAACCGTAGTAACGAACCAACCTGCAACGACGCAAATAGTATCTACGTCTTTAGATACCTTGCAGCTAACCCCGACCTTTAGCACGCCTGATGTGGTGAATGCACAAACCAAAGTGATGAAAATATTAAAAAACAAAGATGGTCGTGAAATGGCCGTACCAGCCAATCATATCGCCCCCGGTGACGTCATCGAATACCACACTACTTATACCAACACCACGGCACAACCCGTCACTGACATCAATGCGATGGTGTCATTACCAAATGGCGTGCAGCTAGTGTCATTAAACAGCCCACTCCCAACGCTTGCGACAACAGGCG
The DNA here is from genome assembly GCF_000511065.1 of Psychrobacter sp. TB67. Lineage (NCBI taxonomy): Bacteria > Pseudomonadati > Pseudomonadota > Gammaproteobacteria > Moraxellales > Moraxellaceae > Psychrobacter > Psychrobacter sp. TB67. Next base: position 9,366 of record NZ_AYYA01000025.1, on the reverse strand, counting down.
GCGACAGTTATCAGGCTATCCAACAAGTTGGCAATACTGTAGTCATCACGGAAAATTACTCTGGACTCAAATGGAACTTGGTAGATCTTCCTGCTAACGCACCGCAAACGGTTGTTATACGTGCGAAGGTTCAGTAAAAATTAGATTTGAAAGTTTATATTTGAAAATATTGTTATTTAATAAATCTTAAAATTAGTAAAAGGTCTTGCCGGCTAATTTCTTAGTCAGCAAGACCTTTTTGATGAGTGTACCTTATTCCTTAACAACCAACCTTTTGCTATAGTGCTATTAACTCAAAACAAATATCCGGTCATTATTTCCATGTATAAATTTACTCCTCTCTATTCATTGGTTTTTATTATTTATAGCTGTATTTTGAGTTCTATATCTTGGGCTGAAGCTGCCGAACCAAAATTTGACGCTAGCTTTTATATGTCGAAAATTTGTACTGCCTATATGAGTAAAGACGGTCATGAATATTGCGATGATGGTTATATCCTTAAAAGCGAAACGTTAAATAATGGCGAAGTAATAGAAACTGTGCTTATGGATGGAATAGGTCATTACGGCTGGAACCATATTTCGCTTAAAAAAATCGATAAAGATACTTATCATGTCTATATCGGCTGTGGCAATCCGTGCGGTGCTAACATGCTATTTGGTCGTGGCAGCAAGGAGCAATACTTTGGCCGTTCTTTCACCTTTGACCTAAACAGTCGATGTAGCGTTAGATATAATAATGATAAACAATTATGGACGGCTAGCCGATTTTTTTCAGATAAAGAAATCGATTTTCCTTCGACCTATGACCCTGACGCTTTTGCAGCTTACCCCAAGTACAACGTCGAGTTTGATAAAAAAGGACGTCTCATTGTCAAAGAATACTTCTCAGAAGAAGTGGTTCAAACCTTGCCTAATCCCTGCACCTTTAATTAAAAATCTCATAAATAGCACGACAACAGTTGTCGCATGAAATCAATATTTCTTCAATAATTACAGTGACTTACAAGACAGTTTGCTAAAATAATAGCCAATAAATGAATTGGTAATCTTATGGCCACCATCAATTATGAACGACTACAAGGCAAGCTCAATATTTTAGCGGATGCTGCTAAATATGATGTTTCTTGCTCATCCTCCGCTGGTACGCGCAAAAACCAAGGCGGTGGTCTGGGCGATGCTTCTGCAACTGGTATTTGTCACAGCTATACTGAAGATGGTCGCTGCGTCAGCCTGCTTAAAATCCTCTTAACCAATCACTGTATTTACGACTGTGCTTATTGCACCTCACGTAAAAGTAATGACACCCCGCGCGCGGCTTTTAGCGTCGAGGAAATCGTTGATTTAACCATGCAGTTTTATCGTCGTAACTATATCGAAGGGCTGTTTCTCAGCTCAGGTATTTTCAAAAGTGGTGACTATACGATGGAGCGCTTGGTCGAGGTCGCCAAGATATTGCGTACCCGTGAGCGCTTTAATGGCTATATCCATCTGAAGACTATTCCGGGCGCATCAAAAGAGCTTTTGTTAGAAGCAGGGCTTTATGCTGATCGTTTGAGCGTCAATATCGAAATTCCGACCAAATCTGGCTTGGCTTTACTCGCACCAGAGAAATCGCATGATGAATTAAAAGCGCCAATGGAAACGGTCAAAGAAGAAATTATTACCATCCGCGAGAGCCGTAAAACGCATAAAAAAGCACCGAAATTTGTGCCAGCAGGTCAAACCAGTCAAATGATCGTTGGTGCCAGTAATGAGACCGATTTGCAAGTCATTCAGCTATCGAGTCATTTTTATAAGCAATATGATCTCAAGCGTGTTTACTATTCTGGCTATGTGCCGATGTTATCTGACAGTCGCTTGCCCGCGATTGGGACACCAGTGCCAATGATACGTGAAAACCGCCTTTATCAAGCGGATTGGCTGATGCGTTTTTATGGTTTTGGTGCGCATGAGATCGTAGAGCCAGACTCGCCATTTCTAGACTTGGACTGTGACCCAAAATTGGCTTGGGCAATCCGCCATCGTGAGCATTTTCCGGTCAATATTCAGACAGCGAGCTATGAGATGATTGTACGCATCCCAGGTATTGGTACCAAAACGGCCAAAAAGATAATGAAAGCGCGCAAGTTTAATCAGTTAACGCTTTATCATCTAAAAAAGATGGGCGCAGCGGTTAACCGTGCCAAATACTTTATTGCAACAACGGGTAAGAATGAACATTTAGCGCATTTAACCCGTGATAACTTCCGCCAATATGTACTGGCGCAAACGCAGACCAAGTATAAAGATCAACGTAGTGGTCAATTGGCGCTATTTTAAAAACCATTTAGAACGAGTATTTAGAAAAACTGTCTTTAAAATCAGCCATAACATTTTTAGAGTTATCTTAGGATAGACAATGTCGATACTTGCTCAACACATAACGTATTCTGTCGGTCACTTAATGCCCAGTATTGTGCTTTATGAGCCAAGTTTTGAAGGTTGGCTGAGTGCCGTTTTTTATGTCTATGCTAATAAGTTACAGGACGATGCATCCTTACGGATAATTGCTGAGGATTGTTATGTACCGTCATTAATCTCACAAGCGACAAGTGTTGCCACTGATGAAGACAAAGCCGAACGCGTACTAACCAAGCTGCATAAGCTTTTGGGACGCTCGGGTATGCGCAATATTCTCTGGGGATTTTTATCAGAAAAAGACAATATCGGCACCACTTTATTTCAAGTGGTTAAATATGCCATTGACTACCCTAGCCGCCCTATTATGGAAGATTTGGGTAACCTAAATGTCTTGGAGCTGGTACAAACCGTCAAATCGGTCGGTCGTGAGAAGCATCGTATGGAAGCCTTTGTGCGCTTTGAGCATACCACTGACGACATTTACTTTGCCCGCGTTGAGCCTGACTTTAATGTTTTGCCATTGATTGGTGAGCACTTTCGTCAGCGTTATCAAGACCAGCATTGGGCGATTTATGATTTGACTCGTAATTATGGTATTTATTATGACAAAAGACAAAGCACGCCCAAACGCCCCGCTGCCCTGCAAACGATTACTGACCTTGATGATGCAGTACTGCGTAATCCTGCCAGCATTCATAGTCCTGATGAGCAGCGCTATCAAAGATTTTGGCAGGGTTACTTTACCAACGTCAATATCAAAGAGCGTAAAAACCCGCGTTTGCATAAGCAATATTTGCCGCAGCGCTATTGGAAATACCTAAGCGAAAAACAAGTACTGCCCAATGCTAAGCATCTGCAAAAACGTCGCTAAGGTAGTCATACGTTTTTGACCCAATAAGAGTGTCTATTACTTATTTGCTAAACGACTCAAAAACCAAACGCCTCTTTTACGCTTCATGGTTGAGTTTTTTGCGCTTTTAACTGACAATAGCAGTTTAATATTTTAACCGGTGACCCACGCTATTATGAAAGTTATGCGCTTACTGTCGTCTTTAAAGCATGATGAATCCGAGCGCGGTATTTTTCATCTTGGGCGCGCACTGGTCAAAAATGGCCATACCTCTATCATTGTCTCTAGCGCGGACTATGACAATGATTTGGTAAAACGCTTAGAGCGTGACGGCAACCTCTATCATCAGCTGTATATGAATAAAAAGTCTTGGCTATCCCTGCTCCAAGTCAGCGCCTTACGACGCCTCATCGAGAAGTATAATCCTGACGTCATTCATGTGCACTCGCGTACGCCTGCGTGGATATTACATTTGGCACTACGCCGCGCGCGCGTCAAACGTCCGCCAAAGCTAGTGTCGACCATGTATGGCTTTTATCCCATCAATAAATACTCACAGGCGTTGCTCGATGTCGATACCATTATCACAGTGTCAGATAGTGTCACCAACTATCTAAAAAAAGGACTGCGCCGCGAAGACGTCGATCCCAAAGTCATTAAGCGTATCTACCGCGGTATCGATACCCGTCGCTATCCTTATCGCCACAATCCGTCTGTCTATTGGCTGCGGCATACCTTTGCCGAATATCCTGAGCTTGAGCATAAAAAGTGGCTGGTGTTTCCGACCGTAATCGGTAACGAATACGGGCAAGAATGGCTCATCGATATATTGGGCAATCTGCAAGAACAATTTCCTAATATCCACGCCATTATTATGGACGATGACTTTAAAGATGGTGATGTCGCCCACGAAGACTTTCGTCAGCGCACCAATACCTTGGGACTTGCTGAGCGCATCACTTACGTCGGCAGCAAACGCAATGATATGCGTGAATGGTTGTCAGCGGCCAATATTGTTATGGCGCTTGCCAATGAGCCCGAATCAATTGGTATCAATGCGCTGCAAGCCATTCATTTAGGGACGCCTGTGATTGGCTGGGATCAGGCAGCATTTAGTGAAATTCTACAGCCGCTCTACCCGCAAGGCTTGGTAAAAAAATACAATGCCAATGCCTTGTGTAAAGCGGTTAGGAACCAGCTAGAAAGCGTAACGCGTCCAGAGATGACCAATCAATTTACCATGCGCGAGATGATCGAAGAAACGCTTGCCGTCTATCAAGGCTTATATGATCAATCGCTAGTAGAAGAGCAAGCGGCAGCTGATGCGGCAGCGGTACGAAGAATTAAAAAGAGCCTAAAGAAGTCTGCTAAGCTTACCCTTGCACCCACGCACAAAAATACTGGGTCGATTTATATCAAGCCTGAGCGTATTAATACTAATGGCAAGGCAAAGCTACTCAAAAAAGAGGATAAAACGGGTCATATAGCAAAGTCTACTGAGGAAGATCTCAAGCTCTAAATAAACCTCCAAATTCACTGTACAAAACCTCATCGAATGACGTCAACAGCCTTCTGTTTATCCTTTATTATCGTCAAATATAGAAACCTCTCCTGATACGCAGTGGTATTTCATTACCTAAACTCGACATATTTTGTCCCCCTTCTATAGCAAATCCTTAACCTGTCATTATTCCTTCATTATTTGCCAATACAATGATATTTCTGGTATTTTAATGACTATATACCTTGAAAAACCCTTTGCGTGTCATCAGGTAGTGGGAGTAAGAAAGACATGGTTCTAGGCGGCGGCCACATTACTATTATTACTCAACCTCAGCCGTCAAGTAATAACACTACAATGACAGCGCTATTAAAATGCTAGAGTCATTGTAGATGTTTTGGCACTCTTTTTACGAATCTGAAAACTATAAAATGACTGACAACCATAAGAACAATCCACGCGCTTTATGATAAAAAATAGAGTAATTTGCCACACAATCAAAAATGGATCTTAATCCAAGGACATTTTAAACTAAAGGACATAACTATGAGCGAATATCAAGTTAGCAACCCATCTACAGGTGAAATTGAAGCCACTTATCCTACAGCGACTGAGCAAGATATCCAGAATGCCATTGAGCAAGCGGATAATGCGTATCAGGACTGGCAAAAAACGTCGCTTAGCGAACGTAGTGTTATATTAAATAAAGTCGCTGACCTCTATATTGAGCGCCAAGACGAGCTAGCACGTATCGTTGCCAACGAAATGGGCAAGCCTGTCGCACAAGCCAAAGGTGAAATCCAGCTAGTTGCCGAAATTTATCGTTATTACGCAGACAACGCAGCGCAGCTATTAGCACCAAATAAGATTGATGTTGCAGAAGGTTCAGCCTCGGTAGAAAAACTACCAGTTGGTGTGTTACTTGGCATCATGCCATGGAACTATCCACATTATCAGGTAGCACGTTTTGTCGCACCGAACTTTATGGCAGGTAATACGGTCATTCTAAAACATGCACCACAATGCCCTAATACGGCAGAAGTCATCGCTGAGATGCTGACAGAAGCAGGCTTGCCTAATGGCGTGTATAACAATGTTTTTGCTACTAACGATCAAGCAGCAACGATTATTGAAGACACTAGAGTTCAAGGTATTTCTTTGACAGGCTCTGAACGTGCAGGACAAGCGGTTGCAAAAATAGCAGGCGGCGCACTTAAAAAAGTCGTTTTAGAACTTGGCGGCTCTGATGCCTTTATCGTTGCAGCAGATGCTGACATCGAACAAGCCGTACAAGGTGCGATCACAGGTCGTTTCGGTAACACTGGCCAGGCTTGTAATGCTGCTAAGCGTTTAATTATCGTCGAAAGCGTTTACGACCAGTTTGTTAAAGGCTTTACTGACGCCGTACGTGGCATGAGCCTAGCTGATCCACAAAGTGAAGATACTTTCATTGGTCCGATGTCTTCGAAGGCCGCAGCAACCAACTTGCAAGAGCAGTTAGACAATGCTGTTAAAGCTGGTGCAACCGTTCTAGTCGAAGGCGGCATAGTCAAAGACAAGCCCGGTGCTTGGTTTGCACCTGCTGTATTGACAGACGTCAATGATTCAATGGATGTTTATAGTCAAGAGTTGTTCGGTCCTGTCGCCGTTATCTACAAAGCGGATGACATTGCACATGCTATCAAAATTGCTAATGATGTGCCTTTTGGTTTGGGTGCTTCTATCCAAACTCAAGATGCCGCATTGGCAGCAGAGATTGCTGAGCAATTAGAAGTGGGTATGGTAACTATTAATGCTCCTTCTGGTACCGAAGCCAACACCCCATTCGGTGGCGTTAAACGCTCAGGATTTGGTCGCGAGCTAGGTACTCTTGGTATTACAGAATTTCTAAACTACAAGTTGATCCGCGATAAATCGTAATCAATAGCGTATTTTTTAGATAAACAAAAAGCCTAACATTAGATGTTAGGCTTTTTTATGCATGATCATTGATAAAAAAATCTTATCGTTTAGGTGGGTTATCTTTTAGCCACAACTGGTTAACAATTTTTAATTCACGTAGCTCTTCTGCCATAATTGACTCACTAATACCCGGATACTTGATCCTTGCATAGCCATATAATGCAATACCTAGCACAGTCCAGCCAAAGAAAATCCACCATTCAATGGGTGTTAGCGCCGATGGCATACCTGGCATATATAACATCAATAAACCAAAACTTAGCGCAATCGTAACCATACCAACGAGCTTACCTGCTGGTATTTTAAATGGACGTACCATATCAGGTTCGCGGTAGCGTAGTACTAGGAATGAGATAGCGACACAGGTATAAGCAATAACGATACCAAAGCCACCGGCATCGACAATCCAAACCAGCATTTTACGACCAAATAATGGGGCTAATGTCGCCAAACCACCGATTAATAGAATGGCATTCGACGGCGTCTTATACTTTGGATGTAGCTTGCCCAAGAAGGCAGGCAACATACGTGCTTTTGACATGGCGTATAGTAGACGACTACCACCGATTAAGAAGGCATTCCAGCTTGATAAAATCCCAAGCACACCGCCAATCACCAGCAAAATTCCTGCCCACTTACCTTGCCATGCATTGGTCATCGCATCAGCAGTAGCAAGGGTTGAGTCCTCTGCTTGTACAAGTGGCAGCGTCGTCCCCACGCTCCAAGCAATACCCACATACCACATCACCGCAACGACGATAGAGATGATCAAAAACTTACCGATATTAGGACGAGTTAGATCGATCTCTTCTGCTGCCTGCGGGATAACGTCAAAACCAACAAACATAAAAGGCACCATGACGATGACCGCCATCATACCGCCGATACCACCAATAAACGCGGGCGCTTGTATCGAATTTGAGCCCTCAGGATTGAACAAGACCGCACCGATAAACAGTAATGTACCGACGAATAAAATGCCCAATACCGCCATTTTTTGAAACCAAGCACTGACTTCCATACCGCGTATATTTAGCCACGTCACAATAATTGAGCCGAGCATCCCGACGCCTACCCAGGTGGCATAGACATCCCAACCAGCGATGGTCCACAGATACCCTTGGTTATAGTTGGGAATGAAATACTCTACGACGGTCGGTAAAGCAACTGCCTCAAAAGCGACCACTGAAAAATAACCGAACAGAATACTCCACGAACAAATAAAGGAGACATTCACCCCTAGTGCTCGGTGCGTATAAGTATGCTCACCGCCCGTAATCGGCATGGAGGCCGCCAGCTCAGCATAAGTCACACCAATCAGTATCACTGCCAAACCGCCAATAAAGAACGCCAGCATCGCGCCCCATGTCCCAGCAGATAAAATCCAGCCTCCTGCCAAGACTACCCAGCCCCAACCGACCATAGCTCCGAATGCTAAGGCAATAATATCTAGCGTCCCTAACGATTTTTTTAATTCAGACATAACTTGCTCCTTGTCTGTGTGTCGTCCGTGTTAACCTTTTATGGCCACACTACTTATGGCCACACTATGTTTTGTTTAGTGGGATAGCACCCATCATAATTATCGGTGTAATGGACAAAATTCATGCTAAAAAGTAGAAGGTAGTCGCTAATGGACATAATTCATGCTATTTGAGTGACTTCGACCCTAAAAAGTCTTTAATAAACCGTAACTTACGGTACTCATTTAACCCATGATGACTGTGCAATTGTCGCTTTAGCTCACTGAATAACCCTTCAAGAGAATTGGTCGTATTTGGTATATCTAAGTGCTCATATTCTCGATAAGTAAACAGCCAGTTACTATTGGTTCGTAGACTACGATAAGCACTTCTAAGACGCTTGTGCGTGTACCACGTTCTACCAGTATCAGTATTGATGCTACGTTCACTAAGATAGGCTTCATGAGTCAAATACCAGTGATCTAAGCGCTTTATGAACGCTGTCTTATCAAGCTGTATTATGTTTAAAGCGAGCTGTCTAAGCTCAATACTGGCGATGTTCTTAGGGCGACGAGTGAGGTAGCGGGTCACTATTTGTACTTGATGAAACTGGCACATTTGACAAGGTATACCGGTAAATAGCGTACGCAGTCCTCGTCTACCATCGCAGGTAATACTTTGTATATCAACGCCTAACGATGCTAGGTGATCAATCCCTTGCTTATAAGCACTATTAGTTTCATGACTGACTATCGCGTAATAAAGAACGGTTTTAGTGGTGTTATCCATAAAGACCATTAAACCAAACTTGCGACCAAAGTAAGTGGTGTCCATGATGATATTAGCAGTCTTTGGTCGTTTAACCTGATACTCGATACTGACTTTATCTAAGCGTCTTTGAATGGTTTTAAGACTACAGTGGTATTTATCAGCCAGTTGTTGGTAAGTCTGTTTACCTTGGGTATATTCAGTCCAAAGTGTTTGGTTATTGAGTCTGTTGCCACCTAAAAACTGCCGTCTGCAAGCTAGGCATTGATACTGCTGTTTGCCAAGCTTACGTCCATTCTTCTTGGTGTGTTTATCACTACAAAAAGGGCAGTTTTTTGATTCATGGCGTTCATTCCTTGCAAATATAGACAGTATATAGCGTTAGACCCTATGACAGCATGAATAATGTCCATTACACC
>NZ_AYYA01000024.1:0-3978 GCF_000511065.1 Psychrobacter sp. TB67 | reverse complement strand
TGTAGTGGTCAACTAATTTAGGACACCTGATAAGAGGTTTTGATTAAAGTAACGTCTTTCTGTTTCAGCTGGTGTTAAATAATTGTTGAAAGTGTGCGGTCTCACGGTTTGATAGTAGCCCCAGATATAATCACTAATGGCACTTTTAGCCTCAGCGATATTCTCATAACCGCCCTTTGGCATCCACTCTGTTTTGAAGCTTCTAAAGAAGCGCTCAGTTGGGGCGTTATCCCAACAATTTCCACGACGGCTCATACTCTGTGTCATACCGTCGCAATCATCGATTGATTCAGCAAATTTCTTACTGGTGTAATGCGTGCCCTGATCTGAGTGAAATAACACACCACTTGGTTTGAGTCTCGTCTGATACGCCATTTTCAGAGCGTTACCTGTCAGAATACTATCGGGTGAGTCTGAGACACTAAAGCCCACCACACGACGGGCGTACAGGTCTAAAACAACGGCTAGGTAACACCAGCCGCCTTTAATGCGAATATAAGTGACATCGCCCGTCCAGACTTGGTTGGGCGCCGTTGGGCTAAATCTGCGTTTTAAAAGGTTGTCATGGGTTTTATGTTCCTGATCAGCGTGCTTGTATTTGTGGGTCTTGAGCTGGCAACTGACCAGTTTCATTTGCTTCATAATCTTGGCAGCTAAGTAACGCGTTAGCCTAATACTGTGCTCATTCCACAGGATGGCGACAATGGTGCGAGCCCCAGCTGATTGTTTGGAGTCATTGAATATTTGACGTATCAAGGCTTTGAGTTTGACACGTTCAATATCGATAGGCTTAGTCTGTGTGCCATAGTAGTAGCTGCTTTTAATGATGCCAAATAAGTCACATAGTCGGCGTTTACTGACGCTTTTGTCTTGCTCTGCAAGCTTGCTTATCAGCGATAGCCGTTCAGGCTGTCCAAGGCCAGCAGAGCAGAAGCCTTTTTTAATATGTCGCGCTCCATAGTGAGTCGCTTAACCTGCTTACGCAATTCTTGTAGCTCGCGCTGTTCATCCGTTAAAGCGTTGCCGACTTTAGGTGCTTGGCCATTCGTTTCTTGTCGATACTGACTCAGCCATTTCTGCAGGGTGGATTTGCCAATGCCAAGTGAGCTTGCTACATCAGGTATTTTACGCTTATGCTCAGTCACTAAGCTGATGGCTTCAAGCTTGAATTCTCGGGTATATTGATTGCGATTGTTGGTCATACTAGTTTCCTTCTTTGGGTTATTATAACCTCTTAGAAGCTGTCCAATTTTATTATGCCACTACATGGACACCTATACCAGCACAGCGACCACACTCGTGGTCAAGCAAGAGGACAAGGCATCAGTCTTGAGACCCAAGCGGCAGGAACGCTGCAAGGTAGCACCGGTATTCATATCAGCAGTCAAAGCGCCAGTGCATCAAACGCGCACATGAGCCATAACAGTCATGGCAAATTGCAAACCGCCGATCAACACCAACAAGCATATGAGATGTTGAGAGAGACCCATCAGCCTGTGGGGTTAGAGGACGACTCTAGCAATAAGAAAAATAGAGAAAAAGATAGTGAAGACAGCCAAACGCCATTTGCTGAGTTTAGCAAAGACACGAACGATAGTGCGCTTAGTGAATCAGGACAATGGCAACAACCGCACTTGCTTATCGACTCCCAGCGTCATCTGGCACTCTTAAGTGGACAACACAGTCAGCATACCAGCACCCAAAGTACTCACAGTCATGCGACCGACAGCACGCATCATCATAGCCAAACGCAGATGAATCAGCTGGTGGCAGGAGATATTCACTACTACTCAAACAAAGCGCAGACTCATACTGCCGCGCATGGTGATGTCACGATACAAGCCCATCAAGAGCAAATGCGACTCGATAGTGAGCAAGTGCTACGCATTCATAGCCGAGACAGTATTGAGATCATCGCGCCTGATACGTTGACCCTAAAAGCTGCTGGTAGTGGTATTGAGATAGCAGGTGGTAAGGTGACGTTTATTACGCCGAAGCAAGTCGGGTATAAAGCGGCTAAGGTGGATTGGGGTAGTGGGGGTGGTATAGGGTTTCCAGCTGTGCATCTGCCAACAGCAAAACTGCTTGAAAATCTTGATTACTATCTGACATACATCGTCCATGATCAAGATGATGAACCGCTGCCTTTCACTAAATGTATGCTAGTTAAACCTGATGGTTCAACAGAGATGCACACGACTGATTACAAAGGTAAGCTAAAACTGATTGTTGATGATGAACCGAATGAGTATGAATTGCATGTGATGGTTCATCAAGAATACGATGGTGAGAGCACAACGTTTTGAATAAACAATAATAAAAAATGTCGTGAGTTAAACGAAACAGGTTTAATAGTCTTTAGATTAAAGGATATGAACAGTGGCAAAATATACTAGGTTTAAACTTATTATAAATAATAAAACAGACATCAAGAAATTGAAGTTTGATCTTGAGTATTGGGTCAATGTATCAATGAAAAAATATGGTAGACCAGGTGTATCTCTGGAGAAAAAAAGTGGAGGTAAAGACTTAATATTCAAATCTGATGGTAAGACAAAGACTTATGTATTACCAGATAACGCTACTAAGGCTAGATATATTATAAGAACGACTACGAAAGACAAAGATGGTGACAACTATCCTGCCATAGGGGGGTAGTTGGCGCTATAATTGTAGGTGTTACTGTAGGAACAGGAGGTATAGGAGGTGTAGTCATCGTAGGTCTGAGTGCAGTTGTAGGAGGTTTTGGAGGCGGATTGAGCTATGCTGAAGAAACCGTACAACTAAACTTGGTAAACTAAGCGTATTCACAGGAGTTTACCATGACCAAGAAAATCAGAACTTACAGCACAGAATTTAAAGCAGAAGCCGTTAAGAAGATAGCAAACAATAATGGCAATATCTCAGCGACCGCAAAGCAGCTTGGCATCGCCATGCAGACCTTATCTAATTGGCATAACAAAGCCAACCAAGGCAAGCTTGTAGGAACAGAGCAGTACGATCCACAGCTCATAGCCGTGATTGAAGAGAACAAGCGCCTCAAACGACAGCTTAAAGTAGCCGAAGAGGAACGAGAGATATTAAAAAAGGCGACGGCGTACTTTGCAAAGCACAGCTAGTCAGGTACGCCTTTATCAAAGATAACCAGCACTTCTTTAGCATCACCACTATGTGCCGTGTGCTAAAGATTAAGCATTCAAGTTACTACGACTGGCTGAGTCGCGATATCAGCGAGCAGCAGATACATCGCAACCATTGCGAGCTACTCGTTAAAGCCGCTCACAGTGAAAGTAAAGAACGTTATGGTTATGAACGTTTGCATGCAACGCTCACCGAGCAAGGCCATGACATTAGCCTATACATGGTTAGAAGCATTAAAGAGGAACATGGCATCAAATGCCGTCGCCACAAGCGCTTTAAAGTCACTACCGACTCCAATCACAACAAGCTGATCTATCCAAACGTACTGGATCAGAAGTTTGATGCCAGTCGCCCTAACCAAGCGTGGGTCAGTGACATCACCTATATTTGGACACTTGAGGGTTGGCTGTATTTAGCAGGCGTTAAAGACTTATACACTAAAGAGCTTGTCGGTTACGCTATTAACAAGCGTATGACCGCAGATTTAGTATGCCGTGCACTCAACATAGCGATTAAGAACAAACGACCCAGTAAAGGGCTAGTCGTTCACTCTGATAGAGGCAGTCAGTACTGTAGTCATGCCTACCATAAGATCATCAAGCAGCATCAGCTTACAGGCTCAATGAGCGCTAAAGGTAACTGCTTTGATAACGCACCTATAGAGAGCTTCTGGGGCGTATTAAAGAATGAGTTAATATATCATCAGGACTATAAGACCAGATTTGCCGCCATTACCGATATCATTAGATATATCGAGTTGTACTACAACCAAACGAGAATTCAAAAGGGTTTAGGCTATAAATCGCCAAGACAGGTGTGGTTTGACTATTATCGTCA
>NZ_AYYA01000023.1:0-3863 GCF_000511065.1 Psychrobacter sp. TB67 | reverse complement strand
CAACCGCATCCGAGTCTGACGGGTCTCATGAGTGCCAGTATTATTGACACCGATAGCAGTGCTATTACTCATGACCGTAATCATCGCGCTCATATCCATTATCATTGGCAGAATGAACAAGGGGGCGAACAAAATAGCGACAGCAGTAGTGATGACGCCCACTGGGTACCCATTGCCAGTCACTTAGTCGCCGACCACATGGGACAAACCCATCCCCTGCGTCATGGGCAACACGTCCTGATCGACTTCATCGATGGTGACATCATCCATCCCATCATTATTGGCAGCACCCACAACGGCCAAGGCAACGATAACGCCCAGCATAATAGCATCGCCAGTGACTCAGATAGCCTTGATGCCACCAGTCCTGCTTGGTTTATCAACCAAAGCCACGCTCATCCCATCGACGGCATCAAGACTCAAAGTATAGACTCTAGTCGTACAGGAGAGGCCAGCAAAGACAGCCTGATCAATGGCTACAACCAGCTCATGTTTGACGCTCATCCTGACAGTCCGCAAATCAATCTCTATAGCTCAAGCTTTCAGTCCAGCCTGACTATTGGACACCTATACCAGCACAGCGACCACACTCGTGGTCAAGCAAGAGGACAAGGCATCAGCATAGAGACTGAAGCTGCCGCCAATATTCAAGGCAGCACAGGTATTCATATCAGTAGCAGTCAAACTGCCAGCCAAGAATCAAACGCTCATATGAGTCACAGCAGCCATGGCAAACTGCAAACCGCGGATCAGCACCAGCAGGCCTACAAGCAGCTGACTGAGGCTCATCAACCAGTCGGGATAGAGAGTACAAACAATAAGAAAAGCAACAAAGCAGGCAGTAATCAAAGCGGCAGTAACGAAGACAGCCAAACCCCATACGCCCAGTTTAGCAAAGATACCAATGACTCAGTCCTAAGTGAATCAGGTCAATGGCAACAGGCTAACCTGCTTATCGACTCCCAGCGCCATCTAGCGATGCTCAGCGGACAACACAGTCAGCATACCAGTACCCAAAGCACCCATAGCCACGCCACAGATAACACCCATCATCATAGCCAAACCCAGATGAATCAGCTAGTAGCGGGCGATATCCATTACTACAGTAATAAAGCCCAAACCCATACCGCTGCTCATGGCGATGTGACCATACAAGCACATCAGAACGAGATGCGTTTAGATAGCGAGCAAGTACTGAGACTCCATAGCCGAGATAGTATTGAGATTATCGCGCCTGATACGCTGACCCTAAAAGCGGCGGGCAGTGGCATTGAGCTATCGGGTGGCAATGTGACGTTTATCACACCGAAGCAAGTGGGGTATAAGGCGAGTAAGGTGGATTGGGGCAGTGGGGGTGGTGAGGCTTTAAACTTAGTGATGAAGCAGATGCAGTTTGAAGCTTGTGAGAAGTTGTCAGAGCAGGCTGAGGACAATCACGCTGCTAGTACCGACTTATAATAAAAATGACTCTCACCCAAATCTCACACACAGATATAAAAGCATGACAGCATAATGAATATCCAACCAGAAAAATCATTGAGCGTAAGCCTACAGACGCAAACGCTTGACGCTAGGGTGCTCAGTACCTTTGATGTCATGATTGTTCATCATAGCCAGACAGAGCTGATCGGCGAGATAAACTCTGCCTTCCCTGACGCTATATACTCATTACAACAAGAATTGCTTAGCTACCATATGATCGATAGTCCAGTCATGGTCACGCTAAGCTCAGACATCAGTAATATCCTAGAGATGCATTTGCAGCAGTGTGAGCTGCTATCTCGTCATCACGGCATACTCTCATTACTGGATTATACTGCCCCTAATATAAGGGCATATAAAACAAGAATCAGTGCAAAAGAGTATCTACCAGACGAGCCTAAATGGCAGCAGCCAATAGTTAATACAACTGATATAGAAGCCTCCAAACCAGATGCTAAGCAAATCGCTCGTTTACTAGGATTGAATCAAATCATCCAGAAAGGCAGTCAAAAAAAGCATTTTCGCTACTTAGATGCGCAAGTGCTGATTCACCTCTTACCGTTAAAACAGCATCACTATATCGCCAACCGCTATGGCTATCCCAAGCGGCTGTGGTTGGCATTAGGTAGTGACTGGCACAGTATGGATAATGTTCATCATTGTATCGCTGACGCTAAAAATTATATTCAACATCAGTCAAGCTACTGTCCAATTACCCAAAGCCAGCTAGACGATATCAGTATATTTAATCGCTTTTTTGCCAAAAAAGGGATTGAAGGTAGTGATTTGATAGTGAATCACTATGAGACATTACTGAGTTGGTTGGATAAAGCAAATAATCAATTAGTAGCAGCGACTCATCTGACCAATCCTGTAGATCGTATGACAATGATGAATAGATGGTTATATGAGTGTTATGAGCAATCAGATTTAGTGACATCAGATAATTAAAAGATAAGGGATAAGGTCATGGCAGAGAGATGTGAGCAGTGTTTAACGGAAGGTTTTATGTTTGTACCAACTCGTACAGGCTATATTTTTAATGATAAGTCTCTCGAAACAGCAGATAGACTTTTGAGGGAAGGCTACCTTTACATTCTTGACGATAAAGGGAATTGGTATGGCTATGTTATAACTGAAAAGCGGTATTTTAAACAATTTGAGCTATGCTGAAGAAACCGTACAACTAAACTTGGTAAACTAAGCGTATTCACAGGAGTTTACCATGACCAAGAAAATCAGAACTTACAGCACAGAATTTAAAGCAGAAGCCGTTAAGAAGATAGCAAACAATAATGGCAATATCTCAGCGACCGCAAAGCAGCTTGGCATCGCCATGCAGACCTTATCTAATTGGCATAACAAAGCCAACCAAGGCAAGCTTGTAGGAACAGAGCAGTACGATCCACAGCTCATAGCCGTGATTGAAGAGAACAAGCGCCTCAAACGACAGCTTAAAGTAGCCGAAGAGGAACGAGAGATATTAAAAAAGGCGACGGCGTACTTTGCAAAGCACAGCTAGTCAGGTACGCCTTTATCAAAGATAACCAGCACTTCTTTAGCATCACCACTATGTGCCGTGTGCTAAAGATTAAGCATTCAAGTTACTACGACTGGCTGAGTCGCGATATCAGCGAGCAGCAGATACATCGCAACCATTGCGAGCTACTCGTTAAAGCCGCTCACAGTGAAAGTAAAGAACGTTATGGTTATGAACGTTTGCATGCAACGCTCACCGAGCAAGGCCATGACATTAGCCTATACATGGTTAGAAGCATTAAAGAGGAACATGGCATCAAATGCCGTCGCCACAAGCGCTTTAAAGTCACTACCGACTCCAATCACAACAAGCTGATCTATCCAAACGTACTGGATCAGAAGTTTGATGCCAGTCGCCCTAACCAAGCGTGGGTCAGTGACATCACCTATATTTGGACACTTGAGGGTTGGCTGTATTTAGCAGGCGTTAAAGACTTATACACTAAAGAGCTTGTCGGTTACGCTATTAACAAGCGTATGACCGCAGATTTAGTATGCCGTGCACTCAACATAGCGATTAAGAACAAACGACCCAGTAAAGGGCTAGTCGTTCACTCTGATAGAGGCAGTCAGTACTGTAGTCATGCCTACCATAAGATCATCAAGCAGCATCAGCTTACAGGCTCAATGAGCGCTAAAGGTAACTGCTTTGATAACGCACCTATAGAGAGCTTCTGGGGCGTATTAAAGAATGAGTTAATATATCATCAGGACTATAAGACCAGATTTGCCGCCATTACCGATATCATTAGATATATCGAGTTGTACTACAACCAAACGAGAATTCAAAAGGGTTTAGGCTATAAATCGCCAAGACAGGTGTGGTTTGACTATTATCGTCA
>NZ_AYYA01000022.1:0-3957 GCF_000511065.1 Psychrobacter sp. TB67 | reverse complement strand
TTTTACCTTGCCAGTTGTAGCTATCGATACAAGGCTCACCAATCGGTGCATAGCCATGAGAGCGAATGGTCTCGTGCTCAAAGCCGCTTTCGTCCATATATACAATGGGGTAGCCTTGCTGCTTAAAGTGCTCAAGCTTATTCTGATATATCGCTCTTTTGATCGGACAGGCTTTTGGATGTTCTAAAGTCTTTTTTTTGACTGATGCCTAGACGCTTTAGGGCATGATGAATGCCTGTTTTACTACAGTTTAGACGACGTGCTCGCTCATACTGGTAATCATCAGGATGTTCTTTGACATCATTAAGTAGCACATCATCTGGTATTTTATAGGGTTTGGTTTGCCTGGTTGTTTTGCTATGAACACGTCTCTTCCAGTTCTGTATGGTGGTTGGGCTGAGATTATAGAATTCAGCTGCCTCGGCAAAGGTCATACCATCATCTAAGCTTTTTAGTACTTGTTTGCGAAAATCTAGCGAGTAAGTCATGGTCTTTATAATAACAATTGAATTTGATAGTTAGTTTATAACACTTTTAGGTGGGATTGACTATAGTAATCTTAGAGGATATAGATTATCAGAAGAGACGGCTAATGCGATCAGTCTATTGATTTCTCATGCCTACCAATCAGTACTAACAAATCAGCGTAAGCGTCAAACAGGGACAATTAATAAAGCTAAGGTTCAGAGCATAACAACGGCTATGCAAAGCTTTATGCTGAGTAATAGCGGTGAAGTTGCCATACCTATTACTATGAAAGGTAAAATCAAGACGATTTTTGATACCTTAAAAGGTACTAATGGCGCGGATCTATATGAAAATTATACCAATAATGTAGAAGGCAATAAACTAGGAACTAATAAGCAACCTTTTGATGTTCAAGATATGAGAAATAGAAGTGGTGTAGTCGTACAGGCTGAGGCTGTCCATACTTTTACCTTTTTTGTTAGTGCCCAATACAAAAAAGGTATCATGCTGGACACGGGTACTCTAAAAGAGCTGGGTAAAGAGGCTAATAGACCTCTAGTGAATTTAGTAGAAGCCGAGATACGCAAAGACCCGACCACAACTTACCTACAGTTAGAAGTTGATAAAATCAATAGTCGCTTAAAGCGTTTAAATAGTATCGCTCCGTCTGCTGGTATCGCTTTAAGTGGTGGCTTGGTGTTTTTACAAACTCGGGCTATGTTTACAAATTTGGAAGCCATGGGACAGGATGTATCACTATCGAAGAATATGGAGGCAGGCTCAGCTGCCATAGGCGCCAGCCTAATGGTGATGAGCGCCTCAATTGAGCTGGCGGCAAATCTTACTCAATTGCGTGCCGTCACCAAAGAGCTACAGATAAAAGCAGCACAACGAAGCCTACTAGCAGCGACTATTGGAATGTGGGCAGGATGGGCAGGATGGGCAGAAGTAGGGTACTTGTTTATTTACAAGTTCAACCGTGAAAGTGTTCCTATGGGTTATATTGCTTCCAACATGATTAGTGTGGCTACTTTCTCTTTTGCAGGTCGTGCTTTAGCAGAAGTTATGGCTAAGCGCACAGGTGCTCGATTAAGTGTAAGCATAGTGTTTAGTCAGGTAGGTGGTATTGCGCTGTTTGCCAATCCCTACTTCTTAGTAGGGGTTATGGTAATAGGTCTAGGTGTTAGCTTGTGGTCATACTTTAAGATGAGCGTCTATGATAAGAGTACTGATAATTTGAATAATATCGACTATTGGCTAAACTTTGGCGTTTTTGGTAAACGTGAATTCCTGACAGACAAGTACAGTGATAGAAATTCTTATGTAGATCCTGATTCAAATAAAGTAGTCTCTTCTTTTCGTAGCGCAGCTTCTGAGGTTGCGGCTTTGGCTATAGATATGAGAAAAAATGATATTAAAATTATTATCAAAAATAGTATAACAAGCGAGTGTGACATAACGGTAGAGATTATCTCATACTTACCGATTAGTGAAAAGGACACTATTAGCTATAAATTAACAACATTCTATACGCCTAAAGAATTGCAGCCTTATTCCAATGCTGATGTTTCCTCTTATTTTAAAGATAAAGTAACTATTAATGACTCTGTCCCTTTAAACAAAATACTTAAACTCGAAACTCGAGATGACGTTTTCGCACGTATTGGTCAAACTTCTAGGACGAATCAGAATATTAAAGTTGAGCTACCAAAAGGGTTGTCAAGCTATATGTATACTCAAACAGAAGGTGGATATAAGCTTTTACTGAAGTTTGTAATTCATGAGCCAAGTTTTGAGTTTGCTAGAGTTGACTTTAGTTTATCTAATGCTGCTTATGACAAAGAATCTGGTACTACCTATACTCAGAAAAGATCTAAGTCTAAAACCGTAGAAGAAAAACCTTATGTGTTAATGCGAGATCGTTAAAATAGTAGCTTTGATTACCTTTACTGATTGAATATAAATAGTGAGCCACCCTAGATGGATGTTTTACCTACCCAAGATACAGCAAGTATCACCTTATTATCTCGACCTTATAGTGACGTAGTGGATGTTGAAAAAGACCATCCAAACATGCTGTATGTGGCAAAAGATGTGCGAGGTATTACGCCTTATGCCTTAACCTTTAATGATGTGGGCAGTAGCATGCTGAATGAGGGTGGGCTGATAATGATTATTGGCCCTTTAGTCTTGTTTATTATTATGATACCAGCACTTCTTATTGTAGTGGCATAATAAAATTGGACAGCTTCTAAGAGGTTATAATAACCCAAAGAAGGAAACTAGTATGACCAACAATCGCAATCAATATACCCGAGAATTCAAGCTTGAAGCCATCAGCTTAGTGACTGAGCATAAGCGTAAAATACCTGATGTAGCAAGCTCACTTGGCATTGGCAAATCCACCCTGCAGAAATGGCTGAGTCAGTATCGACAAGAAACGAATGGCCAAGCACCTAAAGTCGGCAACGCTTTAACGGATGAACAGCGCGAGCTACAAGAATTGCGTAAGCAGGTTAAGCGACTCACTATGGAGCGCGACATATTAAAAAAGGCTTCTGCTCTGCTGGCCTTGGACAGCCTGAACGGCTATCGCTGATAAGCAAGCTTGCAGAGCAAGACAAAAGCGTCAGTAAACGCCGACTATGTGACTTATTTGGCATCATTAAAAGCAGCTACTACTATGGCACACAGACTAAGCCTATCGATATTGAACGTGTCAAACTCAAAGCCTTGATACGTCAAATATTCAATGACTCCAAACAATCAGCTGGGGCTCGCACCATTGTCGCCATCCTGTGGAATGAGCACAGTATTAGGCTAACGCGTTACTTAGCTGCCAAGATTATGAAGCAAATGAAACTGGTCAGTTGCCAGCTCAAGACCCACAAATACAAGCACGCTGATCAGGAACATAAAACCCATGACAACCTTTTAAAACGCAGATTTAGCCCAACGGCGCCCAACCAAGTCTGGACGGGCGATGTCACTTATATTCGCATTAAAGGCGGCTGGTGTTACCTAGCCGTTGTTTTAGACCTGTACGCCCGTCGTGTGGTGGGCTTTAGTGTCTCAGACTCACCCGATAGTATTCTGACAGGTAACGCTCTGAAAATGGCGTATCAGACGAGACTCAAACCAAGTGGTGTGTTATTTCACTCAGATCAGGGCACGCATTACACCAGTAAGAAATTTGCTGAATCAATCGATGATTGCGACGGTATGACACAGAGTATGAGCCGTCGTGGAAATTGTTGGGATAACGCCCCAACTGAGCGCTTCTTTAGAAGCTTCAAAACAGAGTGGATGCCAAAGGGCGGTTATGAGAATATCGCTGAGGCTAAAAGTGCCATTAGTGATTATATCTGGGGCTACTATCAAACCGTGAGACCGCACACTTTCAACAATTATTTAACACCAGCTGAAACAGAAAGACGTTACTTTAATCAAAACCTCTTATCAGGTGTCCTAAATTAGTTGACCACTACA
>NZ_AYYA01000021.1:0-3936 GCF_000511065.1 Psychrobacter sp. TB67 | reverse complement strand
TGTAGTGGTCAACTAATTTAGGACACCTGATAAGAGGTTTTGATTAAAGTAACGTCTTTCTGTTTCAGCTGGTGTTAAATAATTGTTGAAAGTGTGCGGTCTCACGGTTTGATAGTAGCCCCAGATATAATCACTAATGGCACTTTTAGCCTCAGCGATATTCTCATAACCGCCCTTTGGCATCCACTCTGTTTTGAAGCTTCTAAAGAAGCGCTCAGTTGGGGCGTTATCCCAACAATTTCCACGACGGCTCATACTCTGTGTCATACCGTCGCAATCATCGATTGATTCAGCAAATTTCTTACTGGTGTAATGCGTGCCCTGATCTGAGTGAAATAACACACCACTTGGTTTGAGTCTCGTCTGATACGCCATTTTCAGAGCGTTACCTGTCAGAATACTATCGGGTGAGTCTGAGACACTAAAGCCCACCACACGACGGGCGTACAGGTCTAAAACAACGGCTAGGTAACACCAGCCGCCTTTAATGCGAATATAAGTGACATCGCCCGTCCAGACTTGGTTGGGCGCCGTTGGGCTAAATCTGCGTTTTAAAAGGTTGTCATGGGTTTTATGTTCCTGATCAGCGTGCTTGTATTTGTGGGTCTTGAGCTGGCAACTGACCAGTTTCATTTGCTTCATAATCTTGGCAGCTAAGTAACGCGTTAGCCTAATACTGTGCTCATTCCACAGGATGGCGACAATGGTGCGAGCCCCAGCTGATTGTTTGGAGTCATTGAATATTTGACGTATCAAGGCTTTGAGTTTGACACGTTCAATATCGATAGGCTTAGTCTGTGTGCCATAGTAGTAGCTGCTTTTAATGATGCCAAATAAGTCACATAGTCGGCGTTTACTGACGCTTTTGTCTTGCTCTGCAAGCTTGCTTATCAGCGATAGCCGTTCAGGCTGTCCAAGGCCAGCAGAGCAGAAGCCTTTTTTAATATGTCGCGCTCCATAGTGAGTCGCTTAACCTGCTTACGCAATTCTTGTAGCTCGCGCTGTTCATCCGTTAAAGCGTTGCCGACTTTAGGTGCTTGGCCATTCGTTTCTTGTCGATACTGACTCAGCCATTTCTGCAGGGTGGATTTGCCAATGCCAAGTGAGCTTGCTACATCAGGTATTTTACGCTTATGCTCAGTCACTAAGCTGATGGCTTCAAGCTTGAATTCTCGGGTATATTGATTGCGATTGTTGGTCATACTAGTTTCCTTCTTTGGGTTATTATAACCTCTTAGAAGCTGTCCAATTTTATTATGCCACTACAGTTAGCATCAACAACCTACCTTCTATCGGCCATTTATCTACATACTGTACCAGCATGACCATCGTCGGTATCGAACCTAACAGTGATAGCGTCTCCTACCACAACCAAGTGCTGATAAAAGACTGGCTAGCGCGTACCGCAAAGCAAACAGCGCAAACAGCACTTAGCGCCATACCCGAGCACGGCTACGACATCGCTCGAGACACCGGCATCTGGGTAACCGCCACGCTATTAGACTCCGCTATTCCTTACTGTCCCTATCCAAGCCAGCAATCTTTTGTGAGCAGCACCTATACAGGTCTGACCCAAGCTCGTACCGGCGATACCAGCACTTCATCCTCGCCAAGTTACGACTCTAGTGTCACCGATGACGGTCTACAACAAACCATCACCACTCCAGTCTTCTCAGGTATCAGTCCGCATGATAACGGGGTGACACCACCGCTGCGCTCATTACAACTGTCCTCAGGCGCCACTCATGGTTGGCAGTTTGCCCCAAGGCTTGGACAATCCGTCCTTTTAAACTACTGGTATGGCGATATCGACAGCCCCGTGATCAGCCGCGCCCTCTATGACGGTATCGGCATGGGCGATAGTGACGACAATGACATCACTAGCCGTGATGCCGGACTATCCAACAGACATAACCTACAAGGCGGATCCTCGCCAAGATGGCATGGTGGTGGCCTTGGTCACTCGCAAATCTGTGAGGATGATACTCATAGTGGCTGGCTATCCGGTATTGCTCAATACGGACTGACTTCTAACTCTGAGGTTGCACTAAGCTTTGATGACACTCCAAATAAGAGTGGCCTGCAGTGGGCGGTCAATACCGCTAGTCGTGCCAATGCGCAAAACCCAACGATAACAGACAAAGCGACCTTTGCTCCTGATGAGCACATCCTAGAATTAGGCGTGCTCCGTCATCGCTACAGCAATCATCAATCGACCACCAGCGGACAAGGCATCAACCTTGCCACTGACCATGGACTACAAGCCACAGCGGATAGCGGAGTCTTGCTCTCCACCTTTGGTATCAGACACACGCAAAGCGAGCACGAGTCGGCTTGGGTGAATGATGCAGGACAACGACAGTTAAAACTCGGTGCTGAGCTGAATGAGACCTTAGCAGAGGCCAAACAAGCACACCTGCAATCGACGAAAGAGATAAGTAGTGCTAACGATTCTATAAAAGCGTTTGAAAAGGCAGCGCAAGTCATCGACGAGAGTATGAACACCGAAGTGCTGGGTGCACCCGATGTATCGATAGTGAGTAAAGACAGTATTCTGACCTCAGCCAGCAACACCCTAACCACCGCAAAGACCATCGTCCGCCAATCAGGCAGCACGCAGTCGGATGTAGTCGCAGGAAACTATACGCTCACCGCAGATAGTATTGAGTTGTAGTGGCATAATAAAATTGGACAGCTTCTAAGAGGTTATAATAACCCAAAGAAGGAAACTAGTATGACCAACAATCGCAATCAATATACCCGAGAATTCAAGCTTGAAGCCATCAGCTTAGTGACTGAGCATAAGCGTAAAATACCTGATGTAGCAAGCTCACTTGGCATTGGCAAATCCACCCTGCAGAAATGGCTGAGTCAGTATCGACAAGAAACGAATGGCCAAGCACCTAAAGTCGGCAACGCTTTAACGGATGAACAGCGCGAGCTACAAGAATTGCGTAAGCAGGTTAAGCGACTCACTATGGAGCGCGACATATTAAAAAAGGCTTCTGCTCTGCTGGCCTTGGACAGCCTGAACGGCTATCGCTGATAAGCAAGCTTGCAGAGCAAGACAAAAGCGTCAGTAAACGCCGACTATGTGACTTATTTGGCATCATTAAAAGCAGCTACTACTATGGCACACAGACTAAGCCTATCGATATTGAACGTGTCAAACTCAAAGCCTTGATACGTCAAATATTCAATGACTCCAAACAATCAGCTGGGGCTCGCACCATTGTCGCCATCCTGTGGAATGAGCACAGTATTAGGCTAACGCGTTACTTAGCTGCCAAGATTATGAAGCAAATGAAACTGGTCAGTTGCCAGCTCAAGACCCACAAATACAAGCACGCTGATCAGGAACATAAAACCCATGACAACCTTTTAAAACGCAGATTTAGCCCAACGGCGCCCAACCAAGTCTGGACGGGCGATGTCACTTATATTCGCATTAAAGGCGGCTGGTGTTACCTAGCCGTTGTTTTAGACCTGTACGCCCGTCGTGTGGTGGGCTTTAGTGTCTCAGACTCACCCGATAGTATTCTGACAGGTAACGCTCTGAAAATGGCGTATCAGACGAGACTCAAACCAAGTGGTGTGTTATTTCACTCAGATCAGGGCACGCATTACACCAGTAAGAAATTTGCTGAATCAATCGATGATTGCGACGGTATGACACAGAGTATGAGCCGTCGTGGAAATTGTTGGGATAACGCCCCAACTGAGCGCTTCTTTAGAAGCTTCAAAACAGAGTGGATGCCAAAGGGCGGTTATGAGAATATCGCTGAGGCTAAAAGTGCCATTAGTGATTATATCTGGGGCTACTATCAAACCGTGAGACCGCACACTTTCAACAATTATTTAACACCAGCTGAAACAGAAAGACGTTACTTTAATCAAAACCTCTTATCAGGTGTCCTAAATTAGTTGACCACTACA
>NZ_AYYA01000020.1:0-8874 GCF_000511065.1 Psychrobacter sp. TB67 | reverse complement strand
TGAGCTATGCTGAAGAAACCGTACAACTAAACTTGGTAAACTAAGCGTATTCACAGGAGTTTACCATGACCAAGAAAATCAGAACTTACAGCACAGAATTTAAAGCAGAAGCCGTTAAGAAGATAGCAAACAATAATGGCAATATCTCAGCGACCGCAAAGCAGCTTGGCATCGCCATGCAGACCTTATCTAATTGGCATAACAAAGCCAACCAAGGCAAGCTTGTAGGAACAGAGCAGTACGATCCACAGCTCATAGCCGTGATTGAAGAGAACAAGCGCCTCAAACGACAGCTTAAAGTAGCCGAAGAGGAACGAGAGATATTAAAAAAGGCGACGGCGTACTTTGCAAAGCACAGCTAGTCAGGTACGCCTTTATCAAAGATAACCAGCACTTCTTTAGCATCACCACTATGTGCCGTGTGCTAAAGATTAAGCATTCAAGTTACTACGACTGGCTGAGTCGCGATATCAGCGAGCAGCAGATACATCGCAACCATTGCGAGCTACTCGTTAAAGCCGCTCACAGTGAAAGTAAAGAACGTTATGGTTATGAACGTTTGCATGCAACGCTCACCGAGCAAGGCCATGACATTAGCCTATACATGGTTAGAAGCATTAAAGAGGAACATGGCATCAAATGCCGTCGCCACAAGCGCTTTAAAGTCACTACCGACTCCAATCACAACAAGCTGATCTATCCAAACGTACTGGATCAGAAGTTTGATGCCAGTCGCCCTAACCAAGCGTGGGTCAGTGACATCACCTATATTTGGACACTTGAGGGTTGGCTGTATTTAGCAGGCGTTAAAGACTTATACACTAAAGAGCTTGTCGGTTACGCTATTAACAAGCGTATGACCGCAGATTTAGTATGCCGTGCACTCAACATAGCGATTAAGAACAAACGACCCAGTAAAGGGCTAGTCGTTCACTCTGATAGAGGCAGTCAGTACTGTAGTCATGCCTACCATAAGATCATCAAGCAGCATCAGCTTACAGGCTCAATGAGCGCTAAAGGTAACTGCTTTGATAACGCACCTATAGAGAGCTTCTGGGGCGTATTAAAGAATGAGTTAATATATCATCAGGACTATAAGACCAGATTTGCCGCCATTACCGATATCATTAGATATATCGAGTTGTACTACAACCAAACGAGAATTCAAAAGGGTTTAGGCTATAAATCGCCAAGACAGGTGTGGTTTGACTATTATCGTCAGGCTGCGTAACTAAAATCTCCCAAGTTTAACTGTACGGATTTGACGGCAGGGGTCAATTTGATGTTGAAAATATAGAGAGTACTCCAGAGCTGCCTGCTAATGATTACATTTGCAACAAAGGTGCTAACTGTAAAACTTTGTCAAGCTTTATTCGTATACCTGATCCAAATAAAGAAATTGCTACTTTATGGTTTGCATACAGTCCAGTCAAGTGGACAAAAAAGCTATTAAATCAACGCAAAAATGATAGGAATTCGAGTATTGAAGCTCTTCGAGAGGGTTACGGTATGATCTCATTTGATTTAGCTAGATATCGTAAAGAAGGAGGAATGTATGGCGGAGCTATTAGAGGTATAGGTTGGAATATAGTGGATAAAGCAAAACCAAACCCTGTTGCTCCCGATAGAGTTTTTTTACCGATTGAGTATCATGGTAGACTATTTACTAATCCACTGACTAAGAATAACTATCAACCTGATAGAACATCTGAATTTAAAACGTTTGTTGGTGAAATATGGAGTACTTATAATGATGATTCTTACGAAATGTTTGCTATCTCTATAATAGATCCCATAGGAAAATTAATTGATTTAAATGAGTTTATGATACAAGCTCAACTAGCTTCTCGGCCTACTGTAGATGAAGTATATCGTCATACAGTAGCGACGCTTATTAATACCTTGAAAGATAATATAGATGAGAAAGCGAAAACCGATGCGCAGCAACATATAGATAGAATCAATGAACATACCGAACTGATGCGACCTATGCCAAGGTGGGAAGGAGATGGCCCAAGCGACGCAGAGCAGCGAGCAGAAGAGCAAAGACGTCAAGAGGGTGCTTCAAGGTACTTGCAGCGTCAACGACAATTAGCATGGTCAAGCTATAGTAATCTGATTCGTGAAAGCGAGATGGATAGTTGGCTTGCAAACTTTGAAGCAATATCTAAACAACGTCAAAATGAGCTTAACACCTTGTTAAAGACATTAGCTACCGCTTATAAAGAAGTGTTCGAAGACGAAAATCTAAAAACGACGATGTCTCACTGCTTCGACAAGGAAGATGAGATAAGTTGCATTTATTATACCCTTACCGTTCAGCAATTTTTAGGATCAACGGCTACCGTCCCTATGTTGACTGATTTATATGATGAATACTTATCCAAAAAAGCAGCAAGCGATGAAGATAATTATTTAGCACGTGCTTTAGCATTTAATCAAGATCAAGTCCTCAATCACATTGAAGGGCTTCCAGCCATCACGGCAGGATTTACCACAAGTGAGATTGCAACCAATTCATGGTCGGGACTATTATATACAGGTTCGGCTGCTATATTTGGTAGATATGATGCTATTGCTGATCAAGTAGGAATCACTATTGGGTTAGCCGAACAGCTTGCCGTACCGTTTATGAAGAACTATCGAACAGGTCAAACTTTATCTGGACTCATGCTTTCCCAGAAAGAGTACCTATTTGGTTATCATCATGAAAAAGCCCTGATTATAGTCAAAGGACAAGGAAGCTATGCTGATGCAAGAAAAGCGCTAATGAACGGTATTATGCACATCGCAGGAGATGGAAGTTTACCTACTAAAATACGTGAAAGTGTCGATCAAGCACTCAAGACTTCAGGGGAGTCTGCCAGACTCAATAAAACCATTAGTCAAAACTTCATCTACTATATAGATAAAAATCAACTCAGAGCAGGAATGAATGTCTATCAGAATAGTAGTAAAGTCTATTCTGACAAAAACACGTTGAGACAGGTAATTGATCAGTCAGTTAATATGACCTCTGGACTATATGACCAAAGTTATAAGGATTACAAACGTTTTGCAGATATTACCAATCGAAGAGTAGATCTAGCGGTCAGAACTCACTACTTCGGTGCAATGCTACAAACTGTGGCATGCGTCTTTTTAGTCAGTGCATTTTTTCAAGCAAAAACTCAAGAGGATAGACTAGTAGAAGGCAGTAAGGCAGCCGCAGGATTGATGGTGTTGTTAGGCGGTAGTTTAGAAATGCGCGGTAATGCCAGCAAGCTATTGGCAAGTGAGCTTGAATTAGCAAAAGGTGCTGGTCAATCTGTAAATGCTAAAAAATTGTCTGATGCTACTCGTCAAGCTAGTCGATTATCAAATGGTGCAAGGCTATTAGGTATCGGCGGGGCGGCAATATTTGCAGGATTTGATATAAAGTCGGGTCGTGATGCCAAAGAAAATGATAATGAAACTATGATGTGGGCTTACTATGGTTCAGCAGCCACTGGTGCTGGCTCAACGTTGCTTCTGACTTTAAGTTTAGGAGCAACTGCAACAGGTGTTGGTGTCGTTTTACTTATTGGTTTTATCGGTATTAACCTATTCATTGGCTATTGGAAAAAGTCAGGAATGGAAAATTGGCTCAATCTTAGTGTTTGGGGGATCGAGAATGCTGACTGGTCACTTGAGCACACGTTAGAACAGTTTGATCGTGCTGTAGTTGGTGATGATATTGATCTTGAGGATAATTAAGTGATAGATATTAATGGCAGGAACCCTTTTGCAAAACTATCCTATAAAGAAGTTAATAAAAAGCTAGATGAGAACTTTAGCATGGGTTTAGGCGGAAGGGTTCAAGAGATTCGTGATTTTAAATGGTTAGATAAAACGCATTATTATGACGTACCACTTTATCCTCAGCGTACCGTCGTACAGTTTAACTCCACCTATATGGAGTTAACAGGACGTCAAGATAGAATACGCGGGGATGTCACGTTTGGCAGTTTGTTTTTTTTAGGATTGATATCTGGTGTTATTTACTTGGGTTTTGTTATATTGTATGACGAGTTTTTAACAGGTTCTTTTTTATTGGGGATGCTAGCTAGTAGTATAACGTTAGCCTTTATCGTTGCCTTTATTTATTTACTCGCTTTACTCTCAACAGAGTTATTTACCTACACTTATCTACCTATTCGTTTTAATCGTAAGACACGTAAGGTTTATGTTCGCCAAGCCAATCGACAAGTACAGGTTTTTGATTGGGATGACCTGAAATTCTATATGGGCACTACCTACAAAGACGGTGGTGATGTGCGTGGTATCACACTTGCTGATGATGGTGTGACGATTACTGGTATGTTTAGCTTGCCCTTTGTCAGTGATTTAACAGCTAAAGAAATACTAGGTGGAACACAACTGAAACAACATTTTGAACTTGTGCGCCGCTATATGGAAGGCGATGATGAGCAACTTATAGAAGTCAAGAATGCTATTCGCTATATTCATCCCGTGCATAAAAAAAGAGAAACACCATTAGTATCCTTTCAGCGAGCTACACTAGCCGCTCTTGATTCAGATGAAAATATGGAATATCCAAAGCAGGCATTAAGACTGCATTGGACACATTTAGCAGTCATCATACAACTATGGCTACGCTATCTAGGACGCCTACTCTCTATCAACACCAGTATTACCCCCAAATTTAGTCCTGAGATTGAAGCTGAGAGTCAGATCGACCCGAATGATCCGCACGATCTAAACAAATATCTGCCCGAAGGCAATATAGAAGACGCCAATCAGCCTATTTGGAAAAAGCTGACATATAGTATTTTGCTTATTTTATTTGGTATCGTCATGTTATTCGTTTTTGCATTTTTTATTGATATGATAGGGGCAATTAAAGGCTACGACACAGGGCTAGCCTATAAGCTACTGCATTTGTTTCATTTAGTGTGATTAAATTTTTTACTATGCATATGATTGCTTAGAAAAACAAGAAGGCTGTGAATGCAATTACGCGACGACTTCGCCAAACATATCAGTGAGCTTAACAATCCTATTGACCGTCCCTATACCACCAGTATAGACAAAAGCTTATTAGAGAGTACTGAAGATATTGAACATCTTAATAAAGAAATTCACGACGTCAATCCTGATTACTTAACATTCCTACCTGCGTACTTTTGGGTGTTTTATTTTGCTATTGGTTGGGTTTACTTTTCTTCTTTTATGTTTTCTGTCGTTTTTACCTTACTGTTCATACTAAATATCGATTTTGTACTATCTGGCTTTACAATGTCTTTTATAGTATTGGGCATTCTTATGTTTATAGTATTCTGTACACCTCTAATCCTACTTCTCTATCAACTCATTAGAAAGTACTTCATTCGCACCCAGTATTACTTTTTAAAAAAAGAGCAAAAGATAGCCTACTACTATCGTCCACTGATGAAGTTTAGAAAGCCTTACGAGCTTAAAGTAGTCGACTATAAAGACGTACGCCCAGACTTGCATCTGGACAAATATAATCAAGCGTACACACCACTCAATCTCTACGTCGCTGATCCTGAGACAGGGGACATTACCCATCATTTAAAGCTTGAGGATTATAGAGTCAACCCACGAGTGCAATGGGCATTTATTCGTACCTATATGGAACGTCCAGCGGATGAGCTGCCAATAGACAGCGAACTCTGCCAAGCATACCCTGCGGATACCAGTAAATCACTTTTTGCTTGCGCTGATATTATCTATCGCAAAAACGGCATACTGCCTAGTGATCATTCTGGCGGTGGTCAGATCATGGTCTTTATAATAGGCTCAATAATAGCTTTAGGTAATCTATTTCAGGCTAATCATTACCAATGCACCAAGCGAGCCATCTTACATCCTGACGTGCAAAAGCTTTTGACATGGAACGGTCAAAACAACCCGTATCCGATACAGCCCATAACTGATGAAGCCAAATTAGCCTTTGACGGTAAAAATTGGGAGGTTAATGTCAGATGGGTATGTATCATACTCATCAACGTTGGCTTATTTGTATGGGCAGTGGTGGCTTATAATAGCTAGCAAAAATTGCTAACTACATATTGTATAACTATGATCTTACCTGTTCCCCCTATACCTCCTGTCGGTAAAATACTCAGTCGCCCTTATGAGGGCAGCATTCCTAATTTTAAAGAAAAAAATGCAAGTATAGAGCGGCTGAGTAAGCTTGCTCATGAGGTGAATCCTGATTATTTATTATTTCATCCCATTATTAACTCTATTCAAAATGTATGGTTTTTAGCATCATATAGTTCATTATGGTTGTTTGGGCAATTTATGTTTATTATTTACGCTATGTTTAATGCGGTAATAAGAGAAGGGATCTTAATTCATTATTTTTATGCAGTTATATGTCTGATTGCTATTTTTATTTCTTTTTTTACTGCCCCTTTCTTAACCCTAAAGCAACTAAAAACAAAGCAATCTCGCTACCATAAAATACTGCTATTAAAAAACACTCAACAAATCGCTTATTATGAGCACAAGCGTAAACAAGACCCTATTTTTCATTTAATTAATTATAAAGACATCACAGCCTCCATAAGGCGTAATGAAGGTTTAGTGTATGAAGTACTGAATCTACATGTCATAAATAACACGACAGGAGAGCCAAGTATATCTATTAATTTTGAAGATATGCAACTCAGCCCTTACGACCAATGGACGTTTATCCGTACCTATATGGAGCGTCCCGCAGACGAGCTACCGCTTGATCCACGATATGCCCACGCGTGTCCAACAGATATCAGCACATCGCTACTCGCCTGTGCCGATATTGCTCAAGAGAAAAAAGACAAGGGTCTGACTGGACTACAACATGAAGTGACCTTTATGGGTTGGTTGCGCGCTTGTACCGTCAGTTACTTAGACTTGGCCGAAGGCAATATCTATCAATCGAGTGCCAATCCTGCCTTACATCCTGAAGTGCAAAGACGGCTCATGTGGGACGGTGAGCACAATCCGTATAACATCCTACCTGTCACAGAAGAGCGCAAGGCCGCCTTTAACAATCAAAACCGAAAAATGAAAATAAAATGGTACTCAGGCATTGCAATTAATGTCATATGGTTTGTCGGGTCGATATTGTATGTGATGCTGGTGATTGCCTAGATGAAAACTGATTAGCCAACGTCGATTAGACAGTACGAGACCAATACACGACAAACCCTTAAATAAATATTCTTAATAATTAAAAATCAATAGCGAGCCATTCTAATATGGATGTACTACCTACCCAAGATACAGCCAGTATTACCTTATTACCCAGGCCCTATAGTAACGTAGTGGATATAGAAAAAGACCATCCCAATATGCTGTACGTGGCAAAAGATGTGCGAGGCATCACCCCTTATGCACTAACCTTTAATGATGTGGGCAGTAGCATGCTGAATGAGGGTGGGCTGATAATGATTATTGGCCCTTTAGTCTTGTTTATTATTATGATACCAGCACTTCTTATTGACCTTTTCTCTGAAGGTCTCGTGGAGATAGTACTTGGTATAGTTCTAATACTAATGTTTTTTGTTCTCCCTGTTTCACTTTTACGCAAAGTCTCTAAACTCACCGATAGTGACTGTAGTGGCATAATAAAATTGGACAGCTTCTAAGAGGTTATAATAACCCAAAGAAGGAAACTAGTATGACCAACAATCGCAATCAATATACCCGAGAATTCAAGCTTGAAGCCATCAGCTTAGTGACTGAGCATAAGCGTAAAATACCTGATGTAGCAAGCTCACTTGGCATTGGCAAATCCACCCTGCAGAAATGGCTGAGTCAGTATCGACAAGAAACGAATGGCCAAGCACCTAAAGTCGGCAACGCTTTAACGGATGAACAGCGCGAGCTACAAGAATTGCGTAAGCAGGTTAAGCGACTCACTATGGAGCGCGACATATTAAAAAAGGCTTCTGCTCTGCTGGCCTTGGACAGCCTGAACGGCTATCGCTGATAAGCAAGCTTGCAGAGCAAGACAAAAGCGTCAGTAAACGCCGACTATGTGACTTATTTGGCATCATTAAAAGCAGCTACTACTATGGCACACAGACTAAGCCTATCGATATTGAACGTGTCAAACTCAAAGCCTTGATACGTCAAATATTCAATGACTCCAAACAATCAGCTGGGGCTCGCACCATTGTCGCCATCCTGTGGAATGAGCACAGTATTAGGCTAACGCGTTACTTAGCTGCCAAGATTATGAAGCAAATGAAACTGGTCAGTTGCCAGCTCAAGACCCACAAATACAAGCACGCTGATCAGGAACATAAAACCCATGACAACCTTTTAAAACGCAGATTTAGCCCAACGGCGCCCAACCAAGTCTGGACGGGCGATGTCACTTATATTCGCATTAAAGGCGGCTGGTGTTACCTAGCCGTTGTTTTAGACCTGTACGCCCGTCGTGTGGTGGGCTTTAGTGTCTCAGACTCACCCGATAGTATTCTGACAGGTAACGCTCTGAAAATGGCGTATCAGACGAGACTCAAACCAAGTGGTGTGTTATTTCACTCAGATCAGGGCACGCATTACACCAGTAAGAAATTTGCTGAATCAATCGATGATTGCGACGGTATGACACAGAGTATGAGCCGTCGTGGAAATTGTTGGGATAACGCCCCAACTGAGCGCTTCTTTAGAAGCTTCAAAACAGAGTGGATGCCAAAGGGCGGTTATGAGAATATCGCTGAGGCTAAAAGTGCCATTAGTGATTATATCTGGGGCTACTATCAAACCGTGAGACCGCACACTTTCAACAATTATTTAACACCAGCTGAAACAGAAAGACGTTACTTTAATCAAAACCTCTTATCAGGTGTCCTAAATTAGTTGACCACTACA
>NZ_AYYA01000019.1:0-3446 GCF_000511065.1 Psychrobacter sp. TB67 | reverse complement strand
GATGGTGACCACCATGATCCCGTCTGTGGACAAGGTTTACCTGACTCGCAGCGTAAGCGTTTTGGTGCGACATTATGGCTACCACCACCACTATCCGCGATACGCTCAACCAACATCCATGTGACAGGCGCCATGCCGACAGCTTGCATGGTTTCTGGATCATAACCGACGTAAGCTTCATTTGCTAACATCCCATCTAATAATACTTGAGCACTGGCATCTTCTCTACTAGGCACATAAATACCTGCAACAGGAACAACCTCATCTAACTCAACGCTATATTTAGGGTTGAGACGATAAACAGGCCACGATTCGGGTGGGTTAAGTGGTCCTCGAGATTCAGTACTATAATTTTCTATTAAATCACCAATACGCCAACCAAAATAACTGGTTATTTTTAGATTAAAGGCACGTAAGCTTGCCTCTGTTTCCCATTTATCGTAATCCAGTTGTTGCTGCTCTGGCATCCAGTCGATATCGTAATCCATACTAATAGCCCGAAAGTCACTCTCTACATTACCGCCATAGCCTATTGCTGCTAAGTCCCCTTTTAACAGCTCTTGATAACCGACGTTAAGACTATCCAAAGTATCACGTAGGTTTGGCAATACGCGCTCGCCCCAGACGATATCAGGTTGTCTGTTAATAGGACGCGTACGATAATCAAAGGGTAAATCATTGACGAATAGCTCAAGCGCGTATTCAGCGGCTTCTAGCATAGTTGCAAAGGCATCACGCATCTCTTTAAAGTAGGCGGGTGAACTGTAACGTTCTAATAAATAGATTGCTTGAGGTCTGATGATGTAGTTATTCATTTTTTATTGGTCTCGTACTGTCTAATCGACGTTGGCTAATCAGTTTTCATCTAGGCAATCACCAGCATCACATACAATATCGACCCGACAAACCATATGACATTAATTGCAATGCCTGAGTACCATTTTATTTTCATTTTTCGGTTTTGATTGTTAAAGGCGGCCTTGCGCTCTTCTGTGACAGGTAGGATGTTATACGGATTGTGCTCACCGTCCCACATGAGCCGTCTTTGCACTTCAGGATGTAAGGCAGGATTGGCACTCGATTGATAGATATTGCCTTCGGCCAAGTCTAAGTAACTGACGGTACAAGCGCGCAACCAACCCATAAAGGTCACTTCATGTTGTAGTCCAGTCAGACCCTTGTCTTTTTTCTCTTGAGCAATATCGGCACAGGCGAGTAGCGATGTGCTGATATCTGTTGGACACGCGTGGGCATATCGTGGGTCAAGCGGTAGCTCGTCTGCGGGACGCTCCATATATGTGCGGATGAACGTCCATTGGTCGTAAGGGCTAAGTTGCATGTCTTCGAGATTGATGTTTTGGATGCTTTGATTTGTCTTGGGGTCAATTACATGTAGATTTAGAGCCTCAAATTCGACGCCCTTATTGTGTCTGACTGAGGCAACAATGTCTTTGTAATTAATTAGATGAAAGATAGGGTCTTGCTTGCGATTGTGCTCGTAGTAAGCAATTTGCTGGGTCTGCTTTAACAGTACGATTTTATTATAGTAGGATTTTTTATTTTTAATCTGTCTTAATATAAGATATGATCCAAAACCAAAAACTATTAGAAATAAAATAAGCATAGCTATTAAAAATAACGCTGCGTATTCAAAGTCTTTGATAAAAATATAACTAAATATTACTACTGTAAAGAAAAAGAAACCTTGCCCAAACAACCAACTAAAGCAATAAGCCATCAAAAATCCAACCAATTGATATGAGTTAATAATGGGGTGAAACAGTAGGTAGTCTGGGTTTACCTCATGCATATCACGGCTCAGCTTCTCTACGCTGGCTTTTTTTCTCGATACGCAGGTATGCTCCCTTCCCAAGGTTTACTTAGTAGCTTTTCGATGGGATGGGTATTGTTAGGAGGATTGTAAATCATTATTTTTTTGCAACCTTTCTTTAGTAGCTATTATTATCCAAATAGCTTACGTCTTTTAGAGGGTATGGCGGATTGCGACTGGTATCGGGCGTATAGGTCACAATCACTTTTGCGTTATTGATATTCTGCGGTTCAAACTTTAATAACTGCGTATCAATGATAAACTGAGGTTCCGATTCTTTTTCAGCCTCTTTTTTTGTCACTATAGGCAATAATCTCTCAAGAGCTGATGATTTGATATGACCCCTGCCGTCAAATCCGTACAGTTAAACTTGGGAGATTTTAGTTACGCAGCCTGACGATAATAGTCAAACCACACCTGTCTTGGCGATTTATAGCCTAAACCCTTTTGAATTCTCGTTTGGTTGTAGTACAACTCGATATATCTAATGATATCGGTAATGGCGGCAAATCTGGTCTTATAGTCCTGATGATATATTAACTCATTCTTTAATACGCCCCAGAAGCTCTCTATAGGTGCGTTATCAAAGCAGTTACCTTTAGCGCTCATTGAGCCTGTAAGCTGATGCTGCTTGATGATCTTATGGTAGGCATGACTACAGTACTGACTGCCTCTATCAGAGTGAACGACTAGCCCTTTACTGGGTCGTTTGTTCTTAATCGCTATGTTGAGTGCACGGCATACTAAATCTGCGGTCATACGCTTGTTAATAGCGTAACCGACAAGCTCTTTAGTGTATAAGTCTTTAACGCCTGCTAAATACAGCCAACCCTCAAGTGTCCAAATATAGGTGATGTCACTGACCCACGCTTGGTTAGGGCGACTGGCATCAAACTTCTGATCCAGTACGTTTGGATAGATCAGCTTGTTGTGATTGGAGTCGGTAGTGACTTTAAAGCGCTTGTGGCGACGGCATTTGATGCCATGTTCCTCTTTAATGCTTCTAACCATGTATAGGCTAATGTCATGGCCTTGCTCGGTGAGCGTTGCATGCAAACGTTCATAACCATAACGTTCTTTACTTTCACTGTGAGCGGCTTTAACGAGTAGCTCGCAATGGTTGCGATGTATCTGCTGCTCGCTGATATCGCGACTCAGCCAGTCGTAGTAACTTGAATGCTTAATCTTTAGCACACGGCACATAGTGGTGATGCTAAAGAAGTGCTGGTTATCTTTGATAAAGGCGTACCTGACTAGCTGTGCTTTGCAAAGTACGCCGTCGCCTTTTTTAATATCTCTCGTTCCTCTTCGGCTACTTTAAGCTGTCGTTTGAGGCGCTTGTTCTCTTCAATCACGGCTATGAGCTGTGGATCGTACTGCTCTGTTCCTACAAGCTTGCCTTGGTTGGCTTTGTTATGCCAATTAGATAAGGTCTGCATGGCGATGCCAAGCTGCTTTGCGGTCGCTGAGATATTGCCATTATTGTTTGCTATCTTCTTAACGGCTTCTGCTTTAAATTCTGTGCTGTAAGTTCTGATTTTCTTGGTCATGGTAAACTCCTGTGAATACGCTTAGTTTACCAAGTTTAGTTGTACGGTTTCTTCAGCATAGCTCA
>NZ_AYYA01000018.1:0-2645 GCF_000511065.1 Psychrobacter sp. TB67 | reverse complement strand
ATCAGTCAAAAAAAAGACTTTAGAACATCCAAAAGCCTGTCCGATCAAAAGAGCGATATATCAGAATAAGCTTGAGCACTTTAAGCAGCAAGGCTACCCCATTGTATATATGGACGAAAGCGGCTTTGAGCACGAGACCATTCGCTCTCATGGCTATGCACCGATTGGTGAGCCTTGTATCGATAGCTACAACTGGCAAGGTAAAAGGCGAACCAACGTTATCGGTGCTCTATATGAAAAGATGCTGTTTGCCCTAGATTACTTTAAGCACAACATCAACAGCATCGTCTTCTATCACTGGTGCAAACACAAGCTAATCCCAAGTCTTAAAACCAAATGCGTGATTGTGATGGATAATGCCAGATTTCATAAGAGTAAGCGTATTCAAAAGCTACTGAATAGGCATGGTCATCGTATTCTATGGCTGCCGCCGTACAGCCCTGATTTGAACCCTATTGAGAAGAAATGGGCTCAGGTGAAGTTTCTACGCCAAGGCTGGATGGAAAACGACTTATCCAAATTGTTTTATGATGTTTGTCCTAACCATAACAATTTTATTTTGAGCTGACTATATATAACTTATTATACTTATCCCCATTTTGTTCAAGGTACTCAGTCAAGAATAGTAGAGAGGATTGAATATCACCTTTCAATACATCATAAAGCCTATCAGAGTTTATATTACTTTGAGAACGATTAAGAATTGCTGAGACCAGCTCTGGTTGTAGATTGCATAGGGTATTAATAATCCAGTCATCTACCTGTATATCAGTATTGGTAATGTTAGGTCACGCTGATAGTTGATTTTGAACTTTAAAGATAATCATTAAATCTAGATTTACCGTATAAAAAAGTAGCTGCTGAACAATAATATAGTTATCAATAATTGAATAATTAAAATAACGAGTAA
Organism: Psychrobacter sp. TB67; assembly: GCF_000511065.1. Classification (NCBI taxonomy): domain Bacteria; kingdom Pseudomonadati; phylum Pseudomonadota; class Gammaproteobacteria; order Moraxellales; family Moraxellaceae; genus Psychrobacter; species Psychrobacter sp. TB67. Next base: position 1,735 of record NZ_AYYA01000018.1, on the reverse strand, counting down.
AATTTTTTTTCTATCTAAAATTTCATTGACTATCTTTATATGTCTCATATCTGTTTTTCTATATTCTTTTTTTAATACTTTATTTCTTATTTGAATACCAGCATAAGCTCCAATATTATAAAAAAGCAAGAAAGATATCCGCAGATAGTCATCCATTTTAAAATCTTTAGTAGTGCCACTTGTAAATTTATTAAAAAACTCATTATCTTTACTAACTTCATATTGTAAAGCTAGGCTTAATAGAGGAGCGAGAGCAAACAGTATATACGCTGCAATAAATACAAAAAAATTCGTATCAAACAATTCACCATCCTTTAAAAACAGTATATAAAATAATATTGTAAAAAATATAAATGACGATAAGTGTAAAATTACCTTTGTTTTTTTCATAATCTAACTCTTAGTTTTTTCATAAATTCCATTGCCTATTAATTCGCCTATCGTGCCTCCAATCAATCTGACCCCTGCCGTCAAATCCGTACAGTTAAACTTGGGAGATTTTAGTTACGCAGCCTGACGATAATAGTCAAACCACACCTGTCTTGGCGATTTATAGCCTAAACCCTTTTGAATTCTCGTTTGGTTGTAGTACAACTCGATATATCTAATGATATCGGTAATGGCGGCAAATCTGGTCTTATAGTCCTGATGATATATTAACTCATTCTTTAATACGCCCCAGAAGCTCTCTATAGGTGCGTTATCAAAGCAGTTACCTTTAGCGCTCATTGAGCCTGTAAGCTGATGCTGCTTGATGATCTTATGGTAGGCATGACTACAGTACTGACTGCCTCTATCAGAGTGAACGACTAGCCCTTTACTGGGTCGTTTGTTCTTAATCGCTATGTTGAGTGCACGGCATACTAAATCTGCGGTCATACGCTTGTTAATAGCGTAACCGACAAGCTCTTTAGTGTATAAGTCTTTAACGCCTGCTAAATACAGCCAACCCTCAAGTGTCCAAATATAGGTGATGTCACTGACCCACGCTTGGTTAGGGCGACTGGCATCAAACTTCTGATCCAGTACGTTTGGATAGATCAGCTTGTTGTGATTGGAGTCGGTAGTGACTTTAAAGCGCTTGTGGCGACGGCATTTGATGCCATGTTCCTCTTTAATGCTTCTAACCATGTATAGGCTAATGTCATGGCCTTGCTCGGTGAGCGTTGCATGCAAACGTTCATAACCATAACGTTCTTTACTTTCACTGTGAGCGGCTTTAACGAGTAGCTCGCAATGGTTGCGATGTATCTGCTGCTCGCTGATATCGCGACTCAGCCAGTCGTAGTAACTTGAATGCTTAATCTTTAGCACACGGCACATAGTGGTGATGCTAAAGAAGTGCTGGTTATCTTTGATAAAGGCGTACCTGACTAGCTGTGCTTTGCAAAGTACGCCGTCGCCTTTTTTAATATCTCTCGTTCCTCTTCGGCTACTTTAAGCTGTCGTTTGAGGCGCTTGTTCTCTTCAATCACGGCTATGAGCTGTGGATCGTACTGCTCTGTTCCTACAAGCTTGCCTTGGTTGGCTTTGTTATGCCAATTAGATAAGGTCTGCATGGCGATGCCAAGCTGCTTTGCGGTCGCTGAGATATTGCCATTATTGTTTGCTATCTTCTTAACGGCTTCTGCTTTAAATTCTGTGCTGTAAGTTCTGATTTTCTTGGTCATGGTAAACTCCTGTGAATACGCTTAGTTTACCAAGTTTAGTTGTACGGTTTCTTCAGCATAGCTCA
>NZ_AYYA01000017.1:0-1325 GCF_000511065.1 Psychrobacter sp. TB67 | reverse complement strand
GTATTAGTGGCATGCAACTGACTGCCATTCACCGCATCCGTGCTGCTTGCATTCACCGCTCCACCAGCGACGTGTTTGATCTGACGCTCAGCGCCGGCTGAACCAACTGAGACCTGATCACCAACTCGCATCGCAGGACCTGCAATGGTATGTGTGACCCCGCCAACGGTCATGGTCGACTCAGTGGTTGCATTTGTGGCAGTCGTTGACCCTGCACCTAAAGCAACCGAACCATCTAAGCTTGCTGACGATCCCATGCCAAAGGCTGAGGACGCAACACCCGCTGAGGAAGACTGTACGCCAATAGCCGTAGACAAAGCACCTTTAGAAAGCGCTTTTGAGCCAATCGCTATAGAAGCAGCACCACCAGCTTCGGTATTTCTAACGTAATATCCCGCTTCAACAAGGTCACGACCCGTATAAGCTTTGAATGCGGTATTGACATCACCTCCATTGATTGCAGATGCTGAGGTGCCATCAATATTGGCTTGAGAGGCGGCATTTAGATCGTCACCACCAATGGCAATAGAAGATCCGCCTTTGGTCACAACGTTTGCACCAATGGCGATAGATTGCTCACCCATTGCGGTGGTGTGTTGACCACTGCCGCCGCTACCAATGGCAATGCCTTGACTGCCAGTCGCACTGGCGTTTCGACCCATTGCCATCGCGTTTTCACCCGTGGCACCTAGGTTGTCATCGTTGCTACCACCCGTTGATTTCACGCTATAGTATTTGGTTTTATTAGCGGCAACGGTAGTATTAGTGGCATGCAACTGACTGCCATTCACCGCATCCGTGCTGCTTGCATTCACCGCTCCACCAGCGACGTGTTTGATCTGACGCTCAGCGCCGGCTGAACCAACTGAGACCTGATCACCAACTCGCATCGCAGGACCTGCAATGGTATGTGTGACCCCGCCAACGGTCATGGTCGACTCAGTGGTTGCATTTGTGGCAGTCGTTGACCCTGCACCTAAAGCAACCGAACCATCTAAGCTTGCTGACGATCCCATGCCAAAGGCTGAGGACGCAACACCCGCTGAGGAAGACTGTACGCCAATAGCCGTAGACAAAGCACCTTTAGAAAGCGCTTTTGAGCCAATCGCTATAGAAGCAGCACCACCAGCTTCGGTATTTCTAACGTAATATCCCGCTTCAACAAGGTCACGACCCGTATAAGCTTTGAATGCGGTATTGACATCACCTCCATTGATTGCAGATGCTGAGGTGCCATCAATATTGGCTTGAGAGGCGGCATTTAGATCGTCACCACCAATGGCAATAGAAGATCCGCCTTTGGTCACAACGTTTGCACCAATGGC
>NZ_AYYA01000016.1:0-26597 GCF_000511065.1 Psychrobacter sp. TB67 | reverse complement strand
ATATTATAGAACGCCTGCATAGGCGTTTTAAACCCTAAGCGTTTTCTTGGTCTGTTATTTAGTTTGTTCTCAATGTCCTGCATCTCATCATCAGAGACTTGTCTAAAGTCACAGCCTTTAGGCAGATACTCTCTGATCAAGCCGTTGGTATTTTCGTTGGTTCCTCGCTGCCATGACGCATAAGCATCGGCAAAGAAGAAAGAGCTAAAGAGCTTTTGTTTCACCTTTTTATGCTGAGCAAACTCTTTACCATTGTCAGAGGTAATGGTCTTAACCTGCAACCTCACTGGCTTTAAGAGCTCTATCATTGCCTCTGATACTTGCTGTGCCGTTTTATTATCCACACGTTTCATCTTCAGCAGCCCTGTTTTACGTTCAACGAGCGTGACAATCGCTTGCTTGTGATGCTGACCGATAATGGTATCCGCCTCCCAGTCGCCAATCCGCGTGCGCGCATCAACGATGGAGGGGCGCTCATGGATAGAGACTCTGTCATTAATACGACCACGAGTCTCAGCAGTTAAACGCTGCCGATAAGGCTTGGCTTTACGTCTGAGACACTGCCATAACCTGCCGCCCTTACGCTTGTTTGTCCATATATAGCGATAAATGCTCATATGACTGAGTCCACCATGAACACCTGCTATTTGCTGGGGACTCCAGTTCTCTTTAAGCTTGTCTGTGACCCATGCCCAGATGTCAGCCACAATAGTTATGGCGTTGTTAGCCCGTCTGTCACAAGCCTTGTTATTAGCATGCTTTGCTCGGTAACCTCGTAGGCTTTTATTGCGTCTAAGCTCTCTTGATATGGTACTGGGACTTCTGTTTAACGCCCTCGCTATAAAATTAATACTATGTTTTGCCCCTTTAAGGACATAAATCTGGTATCGTTCCCCTAGGCTTAGATGTGTATAGTTCATGGTTGCAATCTCACTTTGGTCGGTGGATAAAAACTTTGATGCTAGCGCATCTAGGTCTTTTTTTCACCTTGCATTTGGTATTGCACTTCATGTGTTAATCTAAGCATAAAAAAAAGAGGCTGTTTGGCCTCTTTCTATTTAGTATCTAAGATAGCTAGCAGCTTACTTTTGCTCAGCGCCTGCTGCATCCATATCAGACCGACCAATCACATCTAAATCCTCTAAGCACAGCTTGTCGTATTCCTTTTTGCAAAAATTAGGATCGATTTTGCACATCGCACTTTGCAATTGATCTAGGCGGTTTTCTGATTGCTGGATATGTTCAAGCATTTTAGCAAAGGCTTCTGCGACAGGGTCTTGAGAGAAAGGGTCAATACCGTAGGCTTGAAAGGTGGTGGTTCGTTTGGTATTCGATACTGTGTCTTTTACTTTATCTTTGTCAGTACTGCCAGCTTGCGCGACTTTTTCTTGCTGTTTGGCATCTTGGACTTTGGTCGCGATGGGATTGCCTTTTTCATCATGATAGTCCGAAATCATGCGAGCCGCACTACCGACCATGGTGGCATTTGCTGGGACGGGTTTGACAACCACAGCATTTGAGCCGATTTTGGCATTCTTACCCACAGTAAATGGGCCCAATACTTTTGCACCAGCCCCGACTGTCACCCCATCTTCTAAGGTTGGGTGACGCTTGCCATTATTTTGCGAGACGCCGCCGAGGGTGACGCCATGATAAAGCGTGACGTCATTACCAATTTCTGCTGTTTCACCAATGACCACGCCAACCCCATGATCGATAAAGAATCGCTTACCAATTTTGGCAGCCGGATGAATTTCAATGCCTGTGATGATACGCGAACCGTAAGAAATAACGCGAGCAGCGAGCTTTTGCTCATGTTGCCACAGATAATGTGCCCCGCGATGCAAAATAAGCGCGTGGATGCCAGGATAGGTTAGGATGACTTCCAAGCTATTACGCGCTGCAGGATCGCGGGTGAATACCGCATCGATATCTTCTTTTAGATCTTTTTTGATGCTGGTAAGCGATTTGAACAATTTGGCTGGCAATGACATAAAGCGTCCTATCGTATTTTTGATGACAATCTCTTTAGTTATAGCAGTTTCGCAGTACAAAATATAGCGATGAATAATAAATTAAAACAGATTGTTTATAGATAAACACCAAGCAGTGGCGATTTTTCTATAGACAATCATAGGTGACTTACATAGGCGACTTGCACAGGTTACTTAGCTGTCACTGGTAACATATTTTAGCAGTTCGACAACCTGTTCAGGCGTTTGCGCCCATGCCATTGCAGCCGCATCCACTTCTTTTAGCGGATGAATAATATCTTCAGCATGTAGCGTGATATAAGGTTTGCCCAAAGCGGCGCAGTAGCCCGCGTCAAAGGCGGCGTTCCATTGTTTGTATTTATCACCAAAGCGAATTATGGCAATATCACATTTTTGAATCATATTTTTGGTACGAATCGCATTCACCTTTGATGACTGATGGTCGCGCCAGAATCCATTGTCATTTTTACCCAACACATCACCAGCCGCGTCGCTGGCTTCGTGTTCAGTCACGGCGGAGGTAAAGGTAATAGCAAGACCATAATCCTTCGCACCTTGCATAATTTTCTGCCGCCAGTCGCTGTGTATCTCTCCAGATAAATAAACAGTCCAGTTCACTGTTAACTCCTTTTTATTATTAAACCATCTGATTTGCAATACACTAACACTACTGTTGCCAATGCCAAAAACTCAACGCCCTAAACATTGCGCATTAGAAGCTTTAATCTTTTGCAAGCTTAGCAATTAAAGCGCTTAATAGCTGATATTCTTTTTGATCAAGCTGTAAGCGTGAGCCCAGTCGTGATAGGCGTGACGGTAAAGACTTTAGGTTTTCACTATCGGCCAGTCCGCGTTGAACCATCAATTCAGTCGTGCGCTGAGTCAGCTGCTGTAATTGCTGTTGGCTAATGGCGGGTTCATCCCATTGTTGCCGTAGATGAACGTCTAATGTTGGCTGAACCGTTGCATCTTTATCATTATCTAGGCTGTTGGTAGTCGTTTGGGCATGAGTTTGTGCATAAGCAAAGATAAAGCTGGCAATCACTTGCACGGCAGAGGCAACGTTGAGCACAGGATAAGCCGGATTGGCATCAATTTGAATATGATAATCAGCGTAAGCCAATTCTTCATTGGTCAATCCGCGGTCTTCACGCCCAAATAAGATAGCAATATTTGGCTTATTTGTAGATTGAGCATTTTCACTCAATTTAATGCTTTCATTATTATCGGCTACATCGAGAGCAGTTTGCTTATCGATAAAATCAAACATGATTTTGGCAGCTTGCGTGGGTGTCACCACAGGGCGCGGCAAATGACGGCTGCGACTGCTGGCCGCAAATACGAGCTGGCAATCTCCAATAGCAGACTCTAGGCTTGGCGATATCAAGGCTGATGATAATACGTCACTGCCACCAGCAGCATGAGAGACGCTGGTGTCATCGATTGGTAGCTTGGGATCGATGACAGTTAAACGCGACAAACCCATGGTATGCATGGCGCGTGCCGCTGAGCCGATATTGGCAGGCAAAGTGGTATTAACCATGACGACTTGTAGGCAAGAAAGATAGTCATTCACACTACTCATGATTGCCCCAAGCGTTGATTGATTGCCTGTTCAGCACGTTGTAAGGCGACGGCGATATCTTCAATCAGTGCCGCTTGCTCACCGATACGGCGCTCACGGCAGCGCTCTTGTAATTGGCTGCTCAGGTTCATCAACTGGGTCGTACCCAAGTTGGCGCAAGCCCCTTTTAGCGCATGAGCAACTTCGAAACCATTGGCATTATCATTTTTTTGTTGGGCAGCTCGTAACTTTGTGAGGCGCTGGTAACTATCAGCAATATAAACTTGTATCAAGTCGGCAAAGTCTTCTTCTAGCAAGTCACGCATGTCTTCAAATTGTTCGTGATTGATAATTTCTTCATCAGAAGCAGCATTGATAGGATTGTTATTAAAATTTTCAGTCATAAGGGTATGTCCAATATCGTAAAATTAGTGCAGTTCGAATAACCACAATAAACAGTTTAGGGCGTGCCCTCAATTCAAGCGATTGTATCTAAATGGGCTAAAAATGGCTAAATTTTGCCAAACATCGTCAAATAGCTGATTAATATCCCGATATTATTTCCGCTATTTTCCTCACTTGCCTGCAATTTATCTCATTTTTATGACCATTTTTTAAATGAGGACACGCCCTAGCTATAATGAAAATGTAAATTATCTTCGCTAAGCATGTTCTTCAACTGCTGCAAATTATCATCGTTAGGGTAGACGCGCCAATGTTCGGAGAGCCCTACATTAGCAATACCGAACTCTTCGTAAATGCTAAGTCCCAGCGGCAGGCAGTTATCGTTGATTGAGGCGTCGGTATTGCTCAGAGCATTATTGGCATAACTTTGATTAGAAGCGCTTTGACTCATATCACTTTCTAATGCCAACAAATCATTACCGTCTTCGTCATACAAGCTGCCACCCATGGCAGGGTCATAAACGTTATTGTTGCTATTACCTTGCTCGTCCTGCTCGTCATTAAAGGACAAGCGCGGTTTTGGGATAATGTCAGCTTGTGCCGATTTGAGTAGTGGCTGCAAACGTGTCAGTAGGTTAATGTCACTGCCGTGGACTTTAATACTGATTTTTTTCAGCCATCGCAAGCGTGCATCAACCATACTCATGGCATTATCAAGACGAGCAAACAGACGACCGTCACGCTCACGAATACTGCCTTTGATGATGACCACTTCATCCACCTTCAACTGTTCTTTGACACGGTTAAAACGTTCAGCATAGCAGCTAACTTCAAGGCGTGAGGTTCCATCATCTAAGATAATTACATTACGATTACCAAAGTTAGCGATATCGATAATTAAGCCTGCAAAATAGCAGCTACCGTTGTAACCAGTGTCCGTTAGCTTATCGAGACGTGCGCCTGAGGTATAGCGTTTGATCTCATCCAAATACTCATTGATTGGATGGCCGGTTAAATACAAACCTAAGGTGTTTTTCTCCGCTTTTAAACGGTGCTTATCACCCCAAATTAATTCTGAGGTCATGACCAATGGCGGTGCAGCAACGACACCGTCCATTTCACCAAATAAGTCCATCATGCCGATTTCACGGTTCTGACGGTCTTGTTCAGCGGCTTGTACGGCGCTTGGCAATTGACTCATAAGCGCGCCACGAATCTCGTAAGCTTCATCGGCTGGCAAGTCAGGACGTAGGGTCGCCGCAAAGTCATCAAAACACCCAGCACTCACTAAGGCCTCAAGCGTACGTTTATTGACTTTTTTGATATCGACGCGGCGGCAGAAGTCATATAAATCTTTAAACGGACCTTCACGGCGGCGCGCATCAACGATAGACTCAACGGCACCTTCGCCAACGCCTTTAATCGCACCCAAGCCATAAATGATATTGGTCGGGGTATCGGCGACGAAATGCCATTCACTACGATTCACCGATGGATTGACCACAGTTAACTCAAAGTTTTCACGGCAATCATTGATAAAGAACACCACGTTGTCGGTGTTGTTCATATCTGATGTCAATACCGCTGCCATAAATTCGGCAGGGTAGTATTGCTTGAGATAAGCGGTCTGATAAGCAAGCACGCCATATGCGGCAGAATGCGAGCGGTTAAAACCGTAACCAGCGAACTTTTCCATCAGGTCAAAGACACCACCTGAGGTCACTTCATCGATACCTTGCGCCGTGGCACCAGTGACAAAGATATCGCGCTGTTTGGCCATCTCTTCGGGTTTCTTTTTACCCATCGCACGGCGTAACATGTCCGCACCACCCAAGCTATATCCTGCCATGACCTGCGAGATCTGCATGACCTGTTCTTGATAGACAATAACGCCGTTGGTGTTTTCTAATATTGGCTCAAGGTTTGGATGGTCATAGATGACTTCCTCGCGACCGTGTTTACGATCAATATACATCTCTACCATGCCAGCATCGAGCGGACCCGGACGATAGAGCGCACACATGGCGATCACATCTTCGATATTAGTCGGTTGTAATTTCGCCAAATACTTTTTCATACCCATACTTTCAAGCTGAAAGACGGCAGTAGTCTTGGCATCTTGCAATAGCTTGTAGGCTTTTTTGTCATCTAATGGCAAGTCTTCTAACACCAACGCTTCTTTGCCTTCTTTCGCACGACGCAAGTTGATGTTTTCTACCGCAGCGTTAATGACGGTTAAGTTACGTAGACCCAAAAAGTCGAACTTTACCAGACCAACCGCTTCGACATCATCTTTATCAAACTGACTGACACGGTGACCATCGTCATCACAATAAATGGCGCTAAAGTCAGTGATTTTATGCGGGGCAATTAGTACGCCACCGGCATGTTTACCAACGTTTCGGCAGACACCTTCAAGCTTGATTGCCATCTCCCAAATTTCGATAGCATCTTCATAATCCATATTGTCAGGATTGGAGATTAAGTCTTTAAGCTGTGGCTCTTGCTCGAGCGCTTGGCTGAGCGTAATACCGGGGGTCTTTGGAATTAATTTAGACAATTTGCTGGCAAGAAAGTACGATTTACTTTGTACCCGCGCCACATCTCGTACCACTGCTTTTGCCGCCATGGTACCAAAGGTTATAATTTGCGAGACCGCTTCACGCCCATAAGTTTGCGCCACATAATCAATAACACGGTCACGACCTTCAATACAAAAGTCAATATCGAAATCGGGCATGGAGACACGCTCAGGATTTAAGAAGCGCTCAAATAGTAGGTCGTAATGGATAGGGTCGAGGTCGGTAATGTTTAACGCATAAGCGACCAAGGATCCTGCACCAGAACCACGACCGGGTCCAACGGGTACGCCATTGGCTTTTGCCCAGCGGATAAAGTCCATGACGATTAAGAAGTAACCGGGAAAGCCCATGGATAAGATAACTTCCAGCTCATATTCTAAGCGTTCATCATACTTTTGGCGAAAATCGCTCCAGTTATCAGTACGTGCTTCAACGGGAAATAGCTTATCTAATCGATTGTTAAGGCCCCGTATTGACTCTGCGCGAAAAAACGATTCAATCGTTTCGCCTTCAGGGACAGGAAAATCGGGCAGGACGTTAATACCAAGGGTCAAGGTTACATTACAGCGGGTTGCTAAACGCAAAGTATTATCAATTACCTGTGAAATATCATCAAACAACTGCTCCATCTGTGCTTGGGTTTTAAGATATTGCTCATCTGAATAGGTTTGCGGACGATTTTGGTCAGCGAGCACGTAGGAGCCTGCGATACAGACGCGTGCTTCATGGGCGTCAAAATCGTCTTGCTCTAAGAAGCGTACGTCGTTATGAGCAATAATAGGAATATTGTATTTGGCACCTGAGTGGATAGCAGCCTGAATAAAGGTGTCTTCCCCTGAACGATTGGTACGCTTGATGGCAAAGTATAAGCGATCATCAAACTGTGCTTGCCATTCTGTCAGCAGCTCATCAGCTTTTTCTGGCATAGAGCCGACTAGCGCTTGACCCACATCTGACTTTTCGGTAAATAAGACAATGACGCCTGCGGCATGCTCTAAAATATGGCTGCGTTTGATGACAGGCACGCCATGATTGGCAGCGTCAGCGCGTCCTTCAGTGAAGCCAAGCGAGACGATACGGGTAATGTTTTGATAACCCTCGTTATCCATCGCTAGCAGGGTTAGCCGCGTGTCCTCATTCTCCATGATGACTTCGCTACCGATAATCGGTTTGATACCAGCACCTAGGCAGGCACGATAGAACTTCACCGTGGCATAAAGGTTGGATAAATCAGTTAACGCCAGCGCACGTTGGTTGTCTGCCGCCGCCGCTTTGATAAGCGGCTTTATACGCACGATAGAATCGGTGATCGAATATTCGCTGTGAATGCCAAGGTGTACAAATGCCATAGAGGACTCTTACTGATACGATCAAAAGGAAATAGGTTGCTAAGAAAATAAATTTATTATTATCAATGATTTAATTGGTGTTTTAGAGTTAATTAGAAGTGAATAAGACGTCAATAGCCATATTTATTCATTTTAAATTTAGCTGCTAATAATAGCATTATTTGGTACGTACAGCCACCGATTCAAGGGTATCAAATTGAATGGATGGTTTTTGGGAATGGGTTTGATTATAGGAAAAAGCCTTCTATATCATAATGATGTAGAAGGCTCTGATAGGTGAAAGATTTACGATTATTTAGCTAATATTTAACGCTTATCATGTTTATCACTATAAGCTATCCAAAAGTCTGCGTTTTCAACGCCTGCTTTTCTAGGGTCAAAGACAGGATCGAGTCCTAGCTTCATTTGCTCGTCGTAGTCTTTTAACACTTTTAACGCCGTTTTGCTGAGTAAGACGATGGCGATGAAGTTAAGGTAACACATACTGCCGAAACCAATATCACCTAGCGCCCACATAACACCGACTGATTGCATACTACCAGTGAAGCAGATTATTAAGAATATAATTTTTAATATTGGCTTTAGTACTGGATAGCGTAGCTTGCTATCCAAATAGACTAGGGTGGTTTCAGCGATGTAGTAATAAGCAATCAAGCAAGTAAAGGCAAATAAGAAGATAGCAATAGCAACAAAACCGCTACCGAATTGACTAAATACCGTTGATACTGCGGCTTGAGTAAATGCGGTTCCAGCTGCAATGCCAGGCATGTTTTCGACTAAGACCAAGCCTTCGGCAGGAATAACGTTATACATGCCGGTAGACAAGATCATAAGCGCAGTTGCAGTACAGACGAGAACCGTATCAACATAGATAGAAAAGCTTTGCACTAAGCCTTGTTTGGCAGGGTGAGAGACTTCTGCAGCAGCGGAGCTGAAAGTAGCTTCGCCTGCACCAGCAACGTTTGAGAATACAGCACGGCGCACACCCCAAGATATTGCTAAACCAACAATACCGCCAAAGACAGCATCCATACCAAACGCACTTTTGAAAATAAGAGCGAACATAGCAGGTAGGTTTGAGGCATTAAAGGCCAAGACAATAACCATCAACAGAATATAGCCAATTGCCATAAAGGGCACAACCGTGCCAGCAAAACTGGCGATACGTTTGACACCGCCAAAGATAATAAAGGCCAATAGAGCAACGATGATGGCACCAGTTATGACGGGTGGGATATTAAAGGCGGTATTGAAAGAGTCGGCAATGGTGTTGGCTTGCACGCCCGGCACCAAAACACCATAAGAAAGACAAGTGACTGCTGCTACTAGAATAGCGAATGGCTTCATCTTTAGACCACGTTCGATATAGAAGGGCGAGCCGCCACGATATTGATCATCGACCGTATGCTTATAAACCTGTGCAAGGGTAGACTCAATAAAAGCACTCGCACCGCCAAGTAAGCCCATGACAATCATCCAAAATACCGCTCCTGGACCACCCGCTGCGATAGCGGTGGCCACCCCTGCGATATTACCAACCCCAATACGACCTGATAACGCCATACAAAAGGCTTGGAAAGAGCTAATACCTTGGGTTGAAGTTTGCTTATCAAACAACAGTCTAGTCATCTCTTTGAGATAGCGAAACTGGACACCGCGAGTCATCACGGTAAAATAAATGCCGACACCGAGTGCCAAATAAACTAACGCATCGCTCCATATATAGCCGACGATGGTATTAATAATCGCTTCCATGGCCTTACTTCCCTGTAAGTATGTGACTAAAGGCTTAAATCATTTAAGCTGTTGTTTTAATTTATGACTGTACTGACTGAACACGCTTGTTAATTAACTAACCAAATAGTCTTGGTCTGTGCGTATTGTGATAAGGCTTCTAAACCATTGTCACGACCGCCAAACCCTGATTGTTTATAACCGCCAAATGGCGTCGTGATATCACCTTCTGAAAAACCGTTGATTGAAACAGTACCTGCTTTAATGGACGATGCCACACGATAAGCGCGCTTGATGTTCTGTGTATAAAAAGAAGCGGCGAGTCCATAGTTGGTTTCATTGGCTAATTTGATGGCTTCTTCTTCGGTCTCAAAACTCGTTACCGCCAGCAAAGGACCAAATACTTCTTCCTTGAACAAAGTCATATCGGCTGTAACATCATCAAAAATAGTCGGCTCAATATACCAGCCACTGCCTAAATCTTCACGAATGTTGCCACCTGCAACGATCGTTGCGCCTTCCTCTTTAGCAGTCTGTAAATAATGTGAAACTTTGTCAAAATGGGCTTTTTCAATCATAGGACCAATGGCAGTATCAGGATCGTAGGGTGAGCCGACCTTCCAACCTTTTAGACCGTTTTTTAGTTGCTCAAGTAGCGCTTGTTTTTGGCTGCTGTGAACTAATAAGCGTGAGCCGCAGCTACAGTTTTCACTCATATTCCAAAACGCGGCTGATAGGATATCGTTAATGGCGGCGTCATCAAGTACGGCATCATCAAAGACTATTTGTGGGCTTTTGCCGCCGCATTCTAAGACGATCTCTTTTAGATTGCTTTGGGCCGAGTATTGTAAGAATAGACGTCCGACCTCTGTTGAGCCGGTGAACGACACCATATCGACATCCATATGCTGGCCGAGTGCGGCACCGACATTTTCACCAAGACCGCAGACCATTTGCAGCGCTTCTTTGGGCACGCCAGCTTCATAGGCAAGCTCGGTTAAACGATAAGCCGATAGAGAGGTCAGCTCAGCAGGTTTAACAATAACGGAGTTGCCCATAATGAGAGCAGGGGCGACTTTCCAAGCGTACATTTGGGCTGGGAAGTTCCAAGGTAATACCGCACCAACGACACCAATGGGCTCTTGCACGATAAGTCCTAAAGCCGCGTTACCTGTCGGCGCGACTTTGCCAAATACCTTATCAGCGGCCTCGGCATACCATTCAAAAGTTTCAATAGTCGCTGGCATGTCAGTGTTTAAGCATTCGGTAATCGGCTTGCCCGCATCCACACAATCTAATGCTGCCAGCTCCTCGACGTGCTCATGCATGAGTGCACACCAGCGCTGCACAATAGCCTTGCGCTCAGCAGGAGCCAGACGACGCCATTCACCGTTTTCAAAAGCATCGCGAGCGACTTGCACGGCAGTATCGACATCATCGCTAGTACCTGACGCAATTTGACCGATAATACTGTTATCAATCGGCGTGTAATTGTCCAAAGTAGCGTCTGATAAGCCATCTGCTGCTATTAAGTGACCCGCCCATAATTGCTGCTGTTTTGCTTTCTCAAATACTTGTTGTTTGGTAGATTGTTGTTTGGTGCTCATTTTTCTAATCCTTATCTGCTAAGTTTGATGTCATCGATTCGAGATTTGAATACGGCATCAAATTTAGCGTGGGTTATCCTTAACATTGTTTTTACTAAGCTGAGCTGAGTGCTATTTAGACAGTAAGGCTAAAAACTCTGCTTTTTCGTCTTCTGGCATGTCAGTTAGTGGCACGCGAACTGAGCCGACATCCATGCTGCCTTTTAAACATCCCGCTTTGGCCTTTTGGTTGTAGTTGCCAGACTCCATAGAATGGATAGCAGGATAAATCTCACTCATGATTTGCTTGGCCTTATCCCAGTCGCCTTGCTGGGTGGCGTTAAATAATGCGACTTGTTCTGCTGGGAAGACGTTCGCTGCGCCTGCGATCCAGCTTTTTGCACCCCAAAAGAAGAAATCAACGGGCTGATCATCACAGCCACAAACCACATCAAAGTCATCAAAATTAGCTTGCAGCATGCGTAGCGCATGACTAAAGTCGCCGCTGCTTTCTTTTACACCGACGATGTTAGGATGCTTAGCTAGATGAGCAACAGTGTCAAATTCAATGGCAACGCCAACACGATCAGGGAAGTTGTACATAATAATCGGCAGCTCACTAGCATCCGCGACTTTTTCGAAGTGAGCGATGATGCCATCTTGCTCAGGTAAGCTATAAGGAGTGGCAGACAGCATCAGGCCGTCATAACCTAAGGCTTTGGCTTGTGCGGCAAGCTCAATACAGTGGTCAGTCGATAAGCTGTTGATACCAGCAATCAGAGTGACTTTATTTTCAGCGCCTTTATTTTTTGCGGCTGCAGCGATAGTGGTTAATACGAGCTCGCGCTCTGCGGCCGAAAACGTATAGTACTCACCTGTGGTACCGCAAGCGACGATACCGGCTACGCCTTTGTCGATAAAAGCTTCGACCAGTGTCGTTAATTTTTGCGCATCAACGTCGCCGTTATTGTCGAAAGGGGTGACGATTGGGACTAAAATTCCATTTATGTTCATGAGACTATCCTTATTGGTGTTGATATTGATGGTGATTTAACGGGTAATGATTCAATGATGAATCGGTTGATTTTTACTTGGTTCATAACCGTTCGATAAGCACCTTATTGAAAGCGGGTAAGTTGATACGGTTTTGGATCGATAGTATGGTCTTCATCAAAATAGTATTCGGCAATCATTTGCGCACTAACGACAGCTTGCGTTAAGCCTAAATGCTGATGACCAAAGCTTAAAAATACGCGCTCGATTTTGTCGATGACTGGTAAGGAGTCTGCGGTCGATGGACGAAACCCCATCCATGACACGCGATCACTAGCATCTAACGGCGCTTTTAACATAGGCTGCGCTTGTTGTAATAGCATATGTGCACGCTGCATATTGGCAGGCGCGTCCAGTCCTGCGTACTCCACCGTACCCGCCAAACGTAGGCCGTCTTGCATCGGGGTCATGACAAAGCGTCGATCCAAACTCGATACGGGAATCTGTAAGCGCGCGCTTTCATGCGGTAGCATTAAGTGATAACCACGTTCGGTATCTAAAGGTATGTTGACGCCTGTTAGTTGCTTGGCCAAGGCTTTAGAGTGGGCGCCTGCTGATAGCATCACTTTGGACGCTGTCATATCACCTTGACTGGTGGTTAAATGAACACCATCTGCACCATTAGTCGCTGCAAGGACGCGACAATGTTCAATAACATGACCGCCCAATTGTATAAAGGTATTGTGAAGCTGATTAATGACAGCTTTTAAATTGGTGATATGTCCTGTATTTGGGAAAAATAACGCCGCTAATTGGTTATCTTGTAAGGCAGGCTCACGCTCTAATAAATCCTCTTTGCTCAACAGCTCATTTCTCACATCAATGTCATTGAGACGCTTGCCGTGTGCTGTTAATAGCTCAAGACTACTAGGCTTTTCAACCGTTAATAACGAACCCTTTACTTGTATCCAGTCGCCTAATTGCCACTGATCAGCAAAACCTTGCCATGCTTGCAGGCTGTTTTGATTTAAGCTTAACAACGCTTGATGAATCCGCTCAAATGGCTCAGGGCGCATATTCATGAGCAACTGCACTGCCCACGGCAACAAACGCGGTAGATAGCGCCAGTCTATGCGCAGCGGTCCAGTCGGATTCAATAACATAGCGGGTACATGACGGAGCATACTGGCATCAGCAATGGGGAATACTTGCTCGGTAGCGATATGACCTGCGTTACCAAATGACGCACCTTGACCCACTTCGTTGGCGTCCAGCAGTGCGACTTTTACGCCTCGCGCTTGCAACGTCACTGCAGCCGCTAGACCGATAATGCCGCCACCAATAATATGTAAGTCGAAGTTTGAGGTAGTCATAATTTTTCTCGCTTACGTTCGTCGATTAAGCACTCTCAATAGTGTTTACGCGTTTATCAATAAATATGTCACTTAATAAGTTAAGCCACTTCATAAATCAGGTCATTCCATAAATAATGCTGAGAGCTCATTAAGACGGAATTCCCCATTTAAAAGGATCATTTTCTTGCACAATGAGTGTGGTCTCAGCACAAACATAAGCATGACCACAAATCGTTGGGATAATGGTCTGCTCAGGATAAGCCGTACCAGCTGCATTATTGAGCTCAGTTGCATATTGATAACTGCCAGTGAATACACTGCCAACAACACTTTGTTGGCGCCAGATTTGACCAGGCGCTAAGAGGTCGTCAGCAGCAAGGCAGGCAAGCTTGGCACTGGTGCCGGTGCCACAGGGTGAGCGGTCATAAGCAGCACCTGGACATAAAACGAAGTTTTTACTATCGACTTGGTCATCATCGCTATCGGCAAATAACTCGATGTGGTCAATCTCGCCGCCGTTTTTGCCGGTGATATTAGCAGCGATTAATGCTTGCTTAATTTGCATGGTTACTTGAGTCAATTTTTCGACATTATTTGCTTGAATGTCTTGTCCATGCTCACTGACTAAAAAGAACCAATTGCCACCCCAAGCGATGTCGCCACGGATAAGCCCTAATTCAGGAACGTGAACGTCAACTTGTTTTTTATAACGGTAAGAAGGGACGTTTTGTACACTACAGCTGCCATCATCATGTAAGGTTGCTTTAACCAGACCGACAGGAGTCTCTAGCCAGTGCACGCCTGCCGATATCTTTCGTTGATAAGCCAATGAGACGATAACGCCAATCGTGCCGTGTCCGCACATGCCTAAATAACCAGCATTGTTAAAGAAAATAACGCTCGCTGTGGCTTTAGGATTGGTAGCAGGGAAGAGTAACGCACCGACAAGAACATCATTGCCGCGTGGCTCTAAGATGATACTTTTGCGTAGATGATCGAAGTTTTGTTTGAAGTATTGCAGCTTATCTTGAAGAGTGTCGCCGACGAGTTCAGGAAAGCCGTCATAGACCATACGAGTGGGCTCACCGCCCGTATGAGAGTCAATAATTTTAAAATTAAATAATATAGAAGACATGACTGACGCCCTAATTCATCCGTGAAAAAGTTATATTCCGCTTTTTATGCATGAGACCTAATGGTTTTAAGTTAACAGCCAATAGTTGGTTGTTATTTTCTGAGGTCTATATATAGAGTGGACTTTTTTAGAGAGAGCGTCTTGGTGTTTTTTCATGGATAAATGCGTATTTCTGCATAGTGGCTCGGTGTACACTAGAGAGGTCTGTGCCTAAAAATTGGCAATAAAATAGTCAGTTCGAAATAAAGTCGATACGTTAATAGCCACGTGCTGCTGCGGTAAATTTTTCTTGCGTGCTGTTCGCCAGCGTGACATAGCCTTCGAGTTATGGATGTTTGGCTGAATGTAAAATTGATATGACAGGGATGAGATGCGATGACTGATGTAATAACAGATGTAATAGAAGATACCGCGCTTGCTATGCTTACCACGTCATTGCAGCAGAGTATGACTGTCTATCGTCCTGACAGCCGTGAGGCTTTTATCGGTAATGTCTCATTATTACTACCGCTGCTGAATACTTTGACCAATGTGGTATTTTTTGTGAAAGATGAGCAGGCGCGTTATCAGCTGGCAAACAAAACCTTGTTAAAACGCTGTCAGTTGAGTCAGCACGAAGATATCGTGGGATTTACCACAGAAGAGGTGTTTTCGCATCGACAGAGTAGGGATTATATTTTGCAAGATATGAAGGTATTGCGAGAGGGGAAGTCTATCGTTGATAACTTAGAGCTGCACAGTTATGCGTCCGGTCAGTTAGGATGGTGTATTACCAATAAACTGCCTATCTATAATAAGAGCCAACAAGTGGTCGCCATGGTTGGGATATCGGTCGATATTCATGAAGATAACGAGCGCGTTTTACGTAAACACGCGCGCTTGGCTGAAGTCGCTCAGTTTGTACGAGCGCATCTTGATCAAAAAATAAATATCGCCCAATTGGCTGACTTGGCTAATTTAAGCGTATCGCAGCTAGAGCGCACCTTTAAGGCCGTACTGAATATGTCGCCATTACAGTTTGTGCAAAAGCTGCGCTTGGAGTATGCGGTGAAGTTATTGGCTCGTCATGAGGTGTCAGTGACTCAGATATCGTTGAACTGCGGCTACAGCGATCACAGTGCTTTTAGCCGTCAGTTCAAACAATTCACGGGTTTGTCGCCCAGCCAATTTCGCCAAACGCATTTATCATAAAAAAATCAAATCAATACCCAACGACTGCCGCATCGACAATACGTGGATCTGAAGATCCATACACGCCATTTGGGGTCAGCATAATCGATTGCGTTGAGCCCATGGCAGACTGCGGACTGACCTTATGTCCCATTGATTCTAGTTTTTTAATGGTATCGACATTAAGGGCTTTTTCGATACGAATCTCATCAGGCAGCCATTGGTCATGAATACGCGGTGCGTGAGTGGCTTCAGCGATATTCATGTCATGGTCGATGACGTTGGATATGACTTGTAGAACCGTGGTGATAATTCGGCTACCACCTGGGCTACCAGTAACGATGTAAGGCTTGCTGTCTTTGAATACCAGCGTCGGACTCATAGACGATAATGGACGTTTATTGGCTTCAACGGCATTTGCTTCACCGCCTAATAAGCCATAACCATTTGGCACACCCGGTTTGGCAGAAAAATCATCCATTTCATTATTCAATAAAATGCCTGTGCCATCAGCGACAAGACCTGTACCGTAAGAGAAGTTTAGCGTATAAGTATTGGCTATGGCATTGCCGTCTTTATCAACGACAGAGAAATGCGTGGTTTGATCGCTCTCATATGGTAGGGGATTGTTTGCTTTAATCGTCGAAGCTGGTGTGGCTTTGTTTGGATCGATTAGGCTACGCAGTTTATCCGCATAAGCCTGAGAGGTTAGACCACTGGTAGGTACGTCGATAAAATCAGAATCTCCCAAGTACTCAGCGCGATCCGCATAAGCGAGCTGCATCGCTTCTGCCATTAAGTGAATGGTTTGCGCGCTGTTTTGTCCGTATTCTTTTAGCGGATAACCTTCTAAAATATTTAAGATTTGCACGATATGGATACCACCAGAAGACGGTGGCGGCATCGAGACAATCTCATAACCACGATAGTCGCCTTTAACTGGCTCGCGAGCGATGGCTTCATAATTAGCCAAATCCTGTAAGCTCATACGACCACCCGCATCATTAACCGCTTTTACCAATTTCTTGGCCGTTTCACCTTTATAAAAGCCATCTGCACCTTTTGCGGCAATCAGTTTTAGCGAGCGGGCAAGTTCAGGTTGCTTTAAGCGTTCGCCAGGTTGATAGGCGCTGCCATCAGGTTTAAAAAACACCTTTTTAGTACTTGGCCATTTTTGCATGCGATCACTCAATGCTGTGAGCGATTCAGACAAGCCTGCGGTGACTTCAATACCATTTTCAGCCAGTGCAATGGCTGGTGCCATCACCTGTCCGCGGCTCATCGTGCCATGTTCTTCTAGTGCTTTGAGCAATCCTGCTACTGTCCCCGGTACACCAACCGCTAGACCGTGATAGCGTGATAAATCACTGACAGCATTGCCTTCCTCATCGAGATACATATCACGAGTGGCAGCACTTGGTGCTTTTTCACGATAATCAAGCGCCACGGTCTTACCTTGCTTCGCGTCATAAATCATCATAAAACCACCGCCACCGATATTCCCAGCACGCGGCAAAGTCACTGCTAAGGCAAAGCCAACCGCGACCCCAGCATCAACCGCATTACCACCGTCTTTTAAAATCTTGAGTCCAATATCAGAGGCAAGCGCTTCTTGGGTGGCGACCATACCGTTCTTTGCCCAAACCGGATGATGAATCGCATCTTCAGAATAAATGGCTTGATCGGCATTGGCGTTGTTAATCGTGGAAGTAAGCGTATTGGTTTTGGCTCGTGTAACACGTTTGGTTTCAGACAACACAGTAGGATTATCTGCCATAATCGCTAGATTAATTGCACTGGTGTTAATCGATGTTGGGTTAATGGTATTCGATTTATTGATTGTCGATTCAACAGCATGAGCAGATAACGATACTAAAAACGTACTGCTGATTAATAGAATAGCGGTTTTTATTTTTGCTCTGTTTTTAAAGTTATTTTGAGAAGCATTGATTTCATCTTTTGATATTAGATTTTGCATTATAAATTCCTTTTTGAGCAATTGATGACACGTTTGGTCTGTAAAAATAAGACTGTAAAAATAAAGAGGCTAGAACGTTAGGGCGTGCCTTAATTGACATAATGATTAGCGCCACGTTTGCTAGATAAACAGTCTTATCAAAAATGCTGAAAATTTTTAAGAAATACGTTCTAATCTTACTAAATTGTAACGCATTGTGATATAAATAATAGTGCTAGAATTTATTCGTTATTGTCTGTCTATTTATAAGAAGAAATTACTATGTCATCCAACCATACTCATAAACGCGACCAACAGCGTCACTCTGGCATGGCTCATCATCAGTCATCTGCCCATAACTATAACCACAACAAGCATAATAAGCATTCATATCAGTCGCGCAAATTAACCTTTATAGCAGGCTGCGCATTACTGGTTGGCAGTGCGTTTGGGCTGGCAGGCTGCCAATCAAACCCAGCGCTATCATCATCTGCGGTATCAAAAAGCATGATTGATTTTAGTAGCGCTGATAGCACGCAGAGCCAAGCCCAAGGACGTGCATTTAATGCAAGCCGCACTGCCAAATCTGAGCGTTATCAACAATTATTTGACCAAGACAAATACCCCAATACCGACAATCAAGCCAAATCACATTTACTGGCGGCTATTCGTCAGCATCTGGTAACAGAACATGTGGCAGTCGCGCAAGCCAATTATCAAGCCGCACCTTTTATTGATCCAGATAGCATTGATGCAGGATCTAGTAGCTTGCTTAGAACGATTATAGAAGCTTATGCTTATGAGCCTGACGGCGATTATGATGAAAGTGCTTATGATGAAAGTGATCATGAGGACAGGCAAACTGAGGCTATGGCAGAGTTAGCAGCGGTAAGTATAGAGTCGAATACATGCAATAAAAATGATGACGATGACGCTTATGAAGTCTGTGTTGTAGAGGATATTAACTACGATGAAGACGGCTATGATCAAGACGGTTACAACGAATATGGCTACAATCGAGAGGGTTACGACATAGATGGCTATAATGAATATGGTAATGCAGAAGGTGGCATTCTCTCAGGGGTCTCAAACCTAAAGTCCAAAAATCTGTTAAAAAACTATGAAGCCATACAAATGGCTAAACAGCAGTCAGAGGCGGTAGAACAAGATAGCCCATCAGCGTCATCTACGGGCGTCATTGGTCAAATGCTGAGTATGTTCCATCGTACGCCTGAACAGATAGCTGCGTCAAATGCTTATCAATATAAAAATTTAACCTTTAATAGTGTCAGTCAGTACAGACCCAAACAACGCCAATTACAAAGCGTCTATAGCTATGACTATATGACACCAACGATTGCCTCATCCATACAGATACCGTTAGCGTTCGATTTTAACCATAGTACAGTTACGGTAGACCCATCGGCAATCCTGCCTATCGTGGCGCTTGTTAATCCTGAAAATACCCCTTTACCTAATCAAATGACCTCACATACCGTCAGTTTTGGCTTGCCAGAGAGTATTACCGCGCAGCTACCGCCAGCAGTGCTGTATGATGCCGCCATCGCTGCCATACAGAGTAGCATGGCAGAGCTTGCGCCCGAGCACTTTAGCGCGGTAGATATTCGCAGTGATGCCTTTGCCAAAGAAGTCGGGGCGAGGCGTGCGGTAAAAGTCTATTTTGGCAGTAAGCAAAGCGGTGAGATGATTGGCAAGACTTTAAAATACATGACAAAGTCGCTACAGGATTATGTCGATGCCAATCCACAAAAATATCCTGATGGCGCTATGCTAAAAACCGCGCTGGCGAAAGTGCAGCTATACAATAAAGGCTACCAAAGTGCGGATGTAGGTTCGCTTTTGCAACTTATTGAGGCCATCGGTCCGATC
This sequence comes from Psychrobacter sp. TB67, assembly GCF_000511065.1. Taxonomy (NCBI): domain Bacteria; kingdom Pseudomonadati; phylum Pseudomonadota; class Gammaproteobacteria; order Moraxellales; family Moraxellaceae; genus Psychrobacter; species Psychrobacter sp. TB67. Next base: position 6,883 of record NZ_AYYA01000016.1, on the reverse strand, counting down.
TCTTTTAATCAGATAAATTACTATTATTTAGACAGCTCAGATCGCCTGCTTGCCAAGCAGCAGCGGATAAATATCGGTGGCGATTTGCTGGGCTCTACGACCAGCGTGCTAAACCAAATACGCTATGATAAAAGCAGCTTTAATAACCACGCACTAACGCCTTTATTGACCGAGTCTTTTGGCGCAAATGCTAAAGCTGCTATCGATGGTAATGCATGGATCGCAGAGCAGCGTCAACAAAAAGACAGACTTCAAGCAGCACGTGATGCCCGCTATGATTATAGTGGTCGCAGTGGTGATTACGATGATGACGACTATGGTAGCGATTATGCGGATGATGATAGCAGCTATGAGGCAGCAGAATATGACAGTGTTGATCGTCAAGATGATAATGATATCGAAGACGATGCCGCAGATGATGCTGACAACAGGGTAGACGATCAATAACGCTATCTTGTCATGTTCAAGCCCATATTTATTAAGGATAAAAAATGAAAAAAGCACATCAAATCATTGCAAGTCGTCTTCCGTCAGCTAGCTTTCCGTCAGTTATCAATAGCCACCGCCTATTTGCTGGTACATTGATCACAGGGGCACTATTATTAACGGGTTGCCAATCTACCAGTCTCGAACAATCTAACGCGATAACTGCTAAGCAAACACCAGCGGCAGCCAAGACAGCATTGGCGACGGCGTTACAAAAACAGCGCCACCAGTCCTTTAGCTACCATAGCAATCTTGAAATCAGTAACGAGCAACAGTTTAGCGATGTTGATAGCACGCAACTGGTGGCATCAGAATATGTGGATAGCTATTGTGATGATAGCCACGACCAAGCTTATGGGGCCTTATTAACAAAGGCGCAAGCACAGCATAAAGATATTGCAGCGACTGATTATGATGACCAGCGTGAGGCACTTAAACAGTCCTACCTAGCTTGTTCGGCTGCTTATGAGGCATGGAGAGACGCGCACTATGATAGTGAATCCTATGCCATTAATGATGCGGCTGAGGACGTTGTAGATTCAGTAGCAGAGATGGAAACAACCGCGTCTGATATGGACTCGGCTCGTGAAGCAAGCGCTACGACTGTCTCACCCTATGTGTCGCCCTATTATGAAAAGCTATTTAATGAATATGAGAATAAGCAGAGCAAACAAGATATCAAAAAGTCACAATTACTAGATGCTTATGTGCTAAAGCCCTTATCTATCGATGTACAGGGCCTCTATCAGCCAATGGCTGGCAAAGCGACGATGCTGGCGAGCATGCAGTATCAAGCGCGCAATCATCAAAGCAGTATCAATCAGCCTATTTATATAGATTTTAAAAACGGTGATATTTATCTGTGGGCAGATAATTTTGCGATGCTCAATTCAGAACTGTTAGATGACAAGCTCGGTACAAAGTGGCGCAACAAGTGGTTAAAACTAGCCATTGATGACGGCACCTTACCCAAAGGCTTTGGTAGTGAATTGATAAAAAGCCACTTTGCAGCGTTAGATGCCACATTTGATGCTGCACCTGTCAGCCAGTTTGATTATGTCGCCCCTAATACGCTAGCCTCGCTCTCTCCCAAGCTGCCCGCGCATCAGCTACCAGCCATGCTGGCAAGTAATCAAGTCATTCGCCGTGTACAAAGTGCTGAGAGTTATGAGCAGTTTTATCAAGACTACATGCGCATCATCTACGAGCGGCTAAGTCAGCGATATCCAGAACTGGTTAAAGAAAGCGCGGCTTACGAGGCAGGCGACACAAATGCTAAGAAATTTACCAGTAAAGCGTTAGTGCAGCAAATGTTGGCAATGATAAAGAATGACATAGATAGTGGCAGTGAGACAGTAGATGAAACAATGGCAGAGGCAAAAGAAGAGACGAAAGAAGGTACAATACTAGCGAAAGCAGAGACACAGCAGTTGTATGGCTTTGATAAGCGTGGTCAGCTCAAATGGCAGCATCTGCGTAGTGAGCTTCCGAGTGAAACTTCCTCTAATAATATGGTCATGGATATTTTGCAGCAGTATTCCGCTATAAGCGCCAAAAACATGGCATTTCCCAATTTACCAAACGATGTGCAAGTGCCCAATGCTGGTAATAGTATTGATGTGCGCGAGTATGGTAATGAGCTGATGCAGTATTATCGTGATGGCAATGGTACTGCGATAGGAAAGATGATGTTTAGTGTCATGCCAATGGCTAAAGAGAAGTTCGGGACGATTGAATAAAAGCGGATTAATCGTAGGTAAGTTTAGTTAGTCGTTATTGAAATTAAAACTAAAAAGCGCACCGTTCATACGATGCGCTTTTTTATGTGTTCATAATCAGTCTTATAAAACATTCAGCATGAATGCAAAATAGTCTATTAATGACGACCTACATGCCTTGATGTGGTTTGCCATGCATTTTACCGTGCTTTGAGCCTTTATAACCTTTAGCCATTTTTTCGGCTTGCAATTTGGCAAGCTTGGCGCGCTGCTCAGCGGTTAATACTTGCGAGATAGCATGTTGAGTTTGTACACGCTCAATAAAGCGTTGTTTGGTTTTCGCCGCTTGCTGGTCAGCTAGACGATTAACGGCGGCTGTATTCAATGTGCTGGCACTGGTCAATGCTTGCATTTGTTGCTGCATTTGCGTACGTTCTGCTTTGTTTTTTGTACGGTCAGCTTTACGATCGCCGTGTTGTGCTTGCATGATGGCTTTGATTTGTGCTTGTTGCGTTGCTGTTAGATCTAGCTGCGACATTGGATCTCTCATGCCGTCTTTTTTCATGGCGTTTTTCATGCCATCTTTATGCTGCATTTTGCTGGTCGTTGGTGTGGTATCAGTGGTTGCATTCACACTGGTACAAGCCGTTACGGTGAAAATGCTAGACATTGCTAATACTGAGCCCATTAATAATTTTTTCATCATCATTACCTTAATTTATGGTGCAAACGTTATTGGTTGCGAAAAAGTCAGTTTTTATCTGATCAGCCTATGCATGGTAAGTGTCCCGGATAGCCACTATCCATCATTGCATATCATCAGTATTTGTCGCTGATAGCCGTTATGTTACGACAGTTAAAGGTTACGAACATTTATGAAGTATTAAGAAAGGTAACGTTTATAGCGAATCGATAAGCAATTGACTGATAATATGGCTAATAAAGCGATATAACGCTTAAGGAGACAGATGTGCCACACATATTACTAGGCGATGATGACGAAGAATTGACCCAGTTATTACAAGAGTACTTGCACAACCACGGGGTGACATGCGACTGCGTTCACGATGGTGAGGCGGTCATACAAAAACTTAAAGCGGCGATGAATAATGAGGCTGCTTACGATCTGCTAGTGTTAGACATTATGATGCCAAAAATCGATGGTCTTAGTGTGTTGCGTCAGTTGCCCAATATTAGTGATATCCCCGTGATTATGCTGACTGCCAAGGGAGAAGAGATTGATCGTATTATTGGGCTGGAGCTGGGCGCTGACGATTATATTACCAAACCTTGTAATCCTCGAGAGCTGCTGGCACGTATCAATGCCGTCATTAAGCGCACCAACGCGGCGGCATCAGAACATATGCCGCTACCAGAGAGCCGTTTACATCTGGATCAAAGCCAGCGGCTTTGTCAGATAGATGGCATAGAGTTGCAAGTCACTGGCACAGAATTTGATCTCTTGGTCGCGCTACTCAAACAAAAAGGCGAGGTCGTGAGTAAAGCGTGGCTGTCAGAGCATGTGTTGCAGCGAGAGTTACAGCCCTTCGATCGTAGTCTTGATGTCCACGTCTCGCGACTGCGAAAAAAACTTCAACCTTTCCACGATGAGCCGATAAAAGCGATTCGTGGTAAAGGCTATCAGTTGGTGCTGTGATGATGGAGTCCTCAATAAAAGCGTCCATATTTAAGATACGTATGACTTTATTTTGGCGTCTATTTTTAAGCTTATTGGTGACGATTTTGATCACTTCGGTTTTATCCATTATGGTGGAGCGCTGGCTCAGTGAAAAAGAGCTGAACGCTCGGATGGATGTGCAGATTGAGCGCTTATTGGTCAAGCGTGAAGAGCTGGTTGCAGCGTTAGAAATAGGCGATTTACCCACGGTTAGAGATATGTATCGTCAAGAGCGACGATTGATGAGTCAGATTAGAGTCTACGATGGGCAAGGCGCTATCATATTTCCACGCTATCGGGACAGAGAGGATCAGCCAAAAGATCGGCAAGCACTTGATTATTCTATGGAAACACCGCCGAAACCTAACAATGCCTCATTTGCTCAGCCCGCTAATGAGATGCCCAGTGCTAAGCCGTCTTATTTCGAAAGCATTTTTCAGCCAGTGATGCCTAGTCGGAGAGCTGCGATAGCTGATAGCGATAATCGCCCTGAATTGGCTGACCTGACCGTTGCTTTACCGGATGAGCAGAGCGTTATCATACAGCTGCGTCCCCATCTGCGTTTTGCCGACTTGGTCGCGCTGCAACGCAGTCATTTTCCTGTACGCTTGTTGCTGATAATTCTCTTTAGTATTTTGGTCTGCTATTGGCTCAGTCGTACCTTGACCCAGCGTATTCGCCGAGTGCAACATACCGTCCATCGCATGATTGATGGTGATTATCAAGTCAATCCAAACTTAACAACGATGGGAGATGATGAGTTAGGATTATTGGGTAAAGACGTGGCCCAATTATCGATACGACTGGCTGATAGCGAGCTGGCACGTAAGCAGATGCTCAGTGACATCTCGCATGAGCTGCGCTCGCCATTGGCGCGTTTGGATGTCGCCACTGAGCTGACGCGGGATTTTGCGCCCAATGCCAGTCGTTATCTCGACCGTATCGATAAAGAGTCGGCACGAATGAATGAGTTGATTGAGCAAATTATCCATATTCAATCGCTACAAATGCAGCAATACACCATCGATAATCTAGAAAGTGAGGCCGTCAATCTCTCTGAGATTATTAGCGACATTGCCCAAGATGTTTGTTTCGAGTTTCAACATAAAAACGTACGCTGGCAATGGCAGCCGCCTAGCTCCTCACTAAAAATATCACGAACGGATTCTTTGACAGAGTGTTGGACCATATCTGGCAATCAAGAACAGCTGCACAGTGCGCTTGAGAACGTCATTCGCAATGCCTTTATGCATACCTCACCAGCCTCTACCGTGATTGCTGAGATGACAGAAGTGCAGATGGACAATAAAACACCTGCTATCCAAATCAGTATCACTGACGAGGGCGGCGGCGTCGAAGATAAGGATGTAGATCGTATTTTTCAGCCCTTTGTCCGCCTCGATTCTGCGCGTCATCGCGAGACGGGTGGCTATGGCTTGGGACTGGCAATCGTCTACGCGGTTGTCATGGCGCACAAAGGACGAATCAATGTTTATAACCGCAAAGATGGCGTACAAGGGCTTGTGGTGCAGATAGTTTTGCCTATCGGATAACACTTATTTAACTATGACTTGTATATAGATTCACACACAAAGTGGTGCTTTAATACACAATATCAGTCAGTAACATATAGGGTCTGTTGAACATTCAAATGTGGCACTGGCAGTCCTAATATTTGAATGTTCAACAGACCCTATACAAATTTGTAATAAGAATATGAATCTGTGTTCAAAAAGCTGGACAATCAAGACTAGTCCATTTCTGATAAGACATTATATTCATTATTATGAATATAATGGACAAACGGTAGTAATTGGCTGATGAGTTGCATTGTTACTCTCTGTATATTCGGTAATACTAATATACAGAGAGTTATAAAAATGTTACAAAACAAAAACGTCTTATTTATTACACAGTCATGCAAGTGACACTCTAAAAAGGTTCATCCATATAAGCTTATAACCCGTTTTATTTTGTTATATCGACTCTCTACAAGATAGATAACGACTCTGATTTTTTAAATCCGATAAGTCTGTAAGGGAGTACACATTATGAACCGCATCTATAAAGTAATATGGAATGAAGCCTTGAATTGTTTCACTGCAGTTGGTGAATATGCTAAGGCACGTGGCAAATCTTCCAAATCTAGCGTGAGTGCAAACGCTACCATCAATACGACACCCAGTCTTTCATCCGTCAATAGTCTGCGCTTAAGTGCCATCGGATTAGGGCTGATAGCGGCTGGTTTTAGTCTTCAGGTGAATGCTGCCTCTTGCAATGCTGCTACAGAAGTAGAATGTGGGACTAATGCTACGGCAAGTCCTCTTCATGGCATTGCTATAGGTAAGAATGCCACAGCGTTCGGAAGTCAGACTATTGCCATTGGCGGAGGAAGTAGCGGTCAACACACCACCGCAATGGGTGAGCAATCTATTGCCATTGGTGCAAACGTTGTGACCAAAGGCGGATCTTCTATTGCCATTGGTGGTGACGATCTAAATGCCGCCTCTCAAGCCAATATTGATGGCACCTCAGCATCTGCAATCAATGGAGGTGATGTCAATACCGCATTCAAAGCTTATACGGGTCGTGACCTTGTTGAAGCGGGATATTACGTTAGAAATACCGAAGCTGGTGGTGCTGCTTCTATAGCGATTGGCTCAAAAGCGCTTTCTAAAGGTGCTTTGTCTACGGCTATTGGCGTACAGTCTTCCTCAGCGGGTGTTGCGTCCTCAGCCTTTGGCATGGGATCGTCAGCAAGCTTAGATGGTTCGGTTGCTTTAGGTGCAGGGTCAACGACTGCCACAAATGCAACCACTGAGTCGACCATGACCGTTGGCGGGGTCACACATACCATTGCAGGTCCTGCGATGCGAGTTGGTGATCAGGTCTCAGTTGGTTCAGCCGGCGCTGAGCGTCAGATCAAACACGTCGCTGGTGGAGCGGTGAATGCAAGCAGCACGGATGCGGTGAATGGCAGTCAGTTGCATGCCACTAATAC
>NZ_AYYA01000015.1:0-58590 GCF_000511065.1 Psychrobacter sp. TB67 | reverse complement strand
ATGATAGGCGCGGAAAGATAGCGAACCGCTGTGATATCAATGACCGTCCCAGTATCATTGAAGCGCGCAGTCGTATGGGCGATTATGAAGGGGATACGGTGGTTGGTCGTGGACATCAAGGTGTGCTTGTCACTCTAGTGGATAGAACAACTCGAGAGACTAAGATCAAAGCGCTACCCAATCGCAAGGCAGTAGCCGTCACACAAGCTTGTATTGGCATGCTAAAAGGTGAACAGGCGTTAAGTATCACCTTTGATAACGGTAAAGAGTTTGCTGACCATGAAACGATGGCAACAGCGTTGAAGGCTGATATTTATTTTGCTCAGCCTTATCATTCTTGGGAGCGTGGAACGAATGAGAATACCAATGGGTTAATTCGTCAGTTTCTACCGAAGTCAATGCGTCTGGATAACCTATGCATGCACTTAGTTCAGTCGATTGAAGACAGTTTAAATAATCGACCTAGAAAGGTGCTAGGGTTTAGAACACCTCTTGAGGTAAAATCTAGCTTCGGGTGCGTTGCACTTCAATGTTGAATCCAAGTTCTTATATAATGATTGTGTTTTAACATTATCACCCCATTTATAGTAGGGAGAATGTTAAAATAGCAAAACTTAAACACCACTTATCTGTCGCTATTTTTAGTATGAGTGGTTCAATCGTAATTGGCTATTTACAATCGCTCATTTGGTAGCAGGGTTCGCTGTTTTTTACAGTGATTATCCTACTCAGCTACTTACTGACATTGATAACATCGCACATTCCAACATCTTTTTATTATAGGTGTTTGTTCATCATGCCAGCAGACTGATTCTTTTTTTAAAGAGGCACGTTTATGTCAGCACAACAATCTAATAAAATCCCCGTACAGCAGGTCGATCTTGATGCGACCAAGCAACGCGTGCACCCGAGGTTTGTCACAGGTTTTTATCAAAATATCCGCGTCGTTAGTATGTATGCCTTTTTGGCGCTGTTTTTGTTACTGCCGTGGCTGCGCTATAATGATAGACAAGCAATATGGTTTGATGTGCCCTCGCAGCATTACTATATTTTTGGCATGACGTTTTTGACCCAAGATTTTTATTTTATTGCAGCATTTGCCATTATTGCCGCGTTTACGCTGTTTATGGTGACGGTATATGCAGGACGCGTTTGGTGTGGTTACGCCTGTCCTCAAACGATATGGACCCATCTATACCAATATGTTGAAAAATGGGTAATTGGCGATCGCAATAAGCGTATGAAGTTTGATAAATCGCCGATGAGTGCGAGCAAAGTCTTCAAACGCACTGTCGTCTATGCGATTTGGTTTTTGCTTTCTGTGATTACAGCAGCGACCTTTGTTAGTTATGTAGCTGGGACAGATTCTCTATATCATAGCTGGCAGTCAATAGGAATGATTCCTTTCCCTGACTGGCCAACGTGGGTATGGGTCTCAATGTTTATCTTTACCTTTGCTACTTATGCCAATGCAGGCTATATGCGTGAGCAGATGTGTGTACAGATTTGTCCCTATGGCCGCTTTCAAAGTGTGATGTTTGATAAAGACACATTAATCGTATCTTATGATTATGAACGCGGTGAGCCGCGCGGTGCCCGTAAAAAAGGCACAAACCCAGAGCACTTAGGCGACTGCATTGAATGCACCATGTGTGTGCAGGTCTGCCCTACTGGTATCGATATTCGTGATGGCCTGCAAGTCGGCTGTATTCAGTGTGCGGCTTGTATCGATGCCTGTAACGAAGTGATGGACAAGGTCGGCTATCCGCGTGGCCTGATTCGTTATACGACCGAACGTCAGCTAGCAGAAAAAGAGCCAAGCCGCGTACTGCGCCCACGACTATTTGCTTATTTGACATTATTAGCCGTACTATGTGGCGGTGTGATATATGCGTTAACCGATCGCGTGCCGCTAGAGATTGATATACGTCGTGATCGTAACCAGTTATCATCTATCAATACCCAAGGCATGATCGAAAACAGCTATATCGTCAAGCTAACCAACAAAACCCAAGAGCCTCACAGTTATAAAATAACGCTCGCCCCGCAAGAGGGTCTGAGTTTAGAGCTGCGCTTCAACGATGTACCCTTAGAAGCAGGCGAAAGCTTCGATATGCCTGTCAGTATTTATGGTGATCCTGATGTGATTGAATTTGGTCAAACGCCAGTGACGTTAAATGTGACCAGTGAAGACGGTAAGTACAATGTCAGTAAGCAAAACGTCTTTACGACTCAAGGTCAGTAATTCATCACTGAACTGATTATTTAGTTTCCTTTATGTCATTCGGTAGTCAGCGACTTTGAGAGTCAAAGACTATCGAATAAATGTTTTACCATTAAACTGGTAGCGCTTAGCCGCCAAATTATCCGTTGATACCATTTGTAGATGTCTAATGAACAGCTATCTATTGATTGCGTATCTGATGCATAGGTATTTTATGTCTACTCCAGCACCGAACTTTAAACATCAAGATACTCAGCCATGGTACAAGAATTACATGGTCGTTATCTTTGTGATTGGCATGCCTGCTGCGGTCGTGATCGCTTGTATTTGGTTTGTTTATTACTCTTACCAGATCCGTGATAGCGTGGTACGTGACGACTGGTATATGGATGGCAAAACGCTCTATCATGATGTCTCTCGTGACAAGCTCACGTATGATTTAGACTTGCATGGACAAATGCAATTTGCCGATAATGGCAATATTGTGTTTTATTTAAATTATCCTGAACAGAGCCTGCAGTCAGGTAAGTTGCTTAATGGCACACCAATTACTTATCCAGATACCTTGGATTTATCGATTTCGCATGCCACCGACATTAAAAAAGATCGTGATGTGGTGCTACAGCATCAAGAAGGCAATAAATACACTGCCAAAGCAGATATTGATCCGGTAAAAGCCAAGTATTATTTGCAAGTGAGTAATGAAGGCAAAGACGATTGGCGTATGCAAGATGTGGCGAAATTACCACGTTCAGAGGTTAGTTTTGACCCGCTACCGGTCTTTGCAGAAAGTTAATTTATATAAATTAGATTTCGTATATTCAGCGAATAATCAACTTATCAAGACATAAAAAAACCAGCCATCAATCAATAATGAGCTGGTTTTTTTATTGTTATCATTTAGCTATAGTCAATGAAAAGTAATATCGAACCATAACGCACTGCTGATATCCATTTTTCTGACTTGCTGTGCCTGCGCAGATAGAGGCTACGAAACACTGATATCAGCAATATCTTCGCGCTTTTAGGATATTTTGACCATAGTCAGCAATCTTTCCAAATTCCCTTCAATAAAACAGACCACTAGATAACAGGGTTGATCGTTGGAATCTTCTGTGTTGGTCGACTGCTTTCTATCGCTTTGTCTGTCTGTTGCTTACTAGCAAACTTTGGATTAAAAGTTTGCGTTTTTGGCGCGACTGGTAGGCCGATGTCAGCCAAGCTATCTGTCTGCCCTGCTTGAATATTATCCCCTTCAAATAAACGCTCATCGTTATCACGGTCGAGACTTAAGTGTTCAAAATCGAATAACTCACGGTCTGCTAATTGTGAAGGAGCAACGTTTTGCATGGCCTTAAAGATAGAGGCCAAACGCTGCGGATGAGCATTATCCCATTCGCGTAGCATGTCATTAATAATAGCGCGCTGTAGATTGGTCTGGCTACCACATAAGTTGCACGGGATAATCGGAAACGCTTTGAGGCGTGCGTATTCAATGATGTCTTTTTCTTCAACGTATGCCAAAGGGCGAATGAGCATGTTTTGCTTGTCGTCGCTGAGCAATTTTGGCGGCATCGATTTTAGCGCGCCGCCATGAAATAAGTTCAAAAAGAAGGTCGCGAGCATGTCGTCACGGTGATGACCAAGGGCAATTTTGGTCGCGCCAATCTGCTTGGCAAAACCGTATAACGAGCCACGACGCAAACGCGAACATGCTGAGCAATAAGTCTTGCCTTCTGGCACCACGCTTTTGACGATACTATAAGTATCTTTTTCTAAAATATAATGAGCAATGCCCTGCTCGTTCAGATACGCTGGCAAAATATCCTCAGGATAACCGGGCTGCTTTTGATCAAGGTTGACCGCGACGATATCAAAGTTGATCGGCGCAATACGTTTTAGCAGCAATAAAATATCTAGCAATGTATAACTGTCCTTACCACCTGACACGCAAACCATCACCACATCGCCATCTTCAATCATATTGAAGTCACGAATCGCCCAAGATACTTGGCGGCGCAGCTTTTTTTGTAGTTTGCGAAATATCGCTGTTTCTGTCAGTGCTTGTTCGTCAGCCAATTGCTCAGCACTGCCATAGTCAACACCAGCATGCTCACTATCAGCTGCCACGTCCATAGCATCATTGAGCTCGTCGTTCACCTCATCGTATTCCATACTATGTCTATCAGTCTCTAAAGAATGATTATCGAAGTCAGCATTGGTAGACAACTCGTTAAATTGAGGAGGGAATGTTGGTGTAAACAAGGTCGCTGCGGTCATAAATTACTCAATATCTTTGCAAGGATGATGTGACTATAAAGCAAGCTATAAAACAGAAGGCGTCTCAATATTAATAGTGACACACGAGTGAGACGCTAAAAGCCGCAGCGATTATAACAAAAATCACTAAGGTATTGAAAAGATGAGGCTAAATTATTAGCATAAATGCTATCGTTGTGGGCAAACAATCATAGAATGTAGTGAAAATCGATGCGAGGAACAAAATCTTATCGCCTTTATGGTTCTGTAATAGCCGTATTTTTGCTAAAATAGCCGTTTTTCGCCAATCAATAATAGACAACACTATGACTAACGCTACCACACCAGCCAACGCCCAAAATCAAACAGCCGATGAGCGCTTAACAACACTGCATAAAAGCCAAAATGCTGTTGTGCTACTGTCTGGTGGTCTCGATTCAGTGACTTGCTTATATTGGGCCAAGGCGCGTTATGCGTCGGTTACTGCGGTCAGCTTCAACTATGGTCAGCGTCACAATAGTGAGCTTGTCGCCGCAAAAAGTATCGCAGAAACAGCCGCGGTCAATCATCGTATTATCGATATTGATATCGCTCAGCTGGGCGGCTCATCATTGACCGATCACAGCATGATCGTTCCTGACGGAGATGCAGAGAAGTTCCCTAATAAGAAACGCGATGAGATTGATAACGATGCCATTCCAAACACTTATGTGCCTGCACGCAATACCATATTCTTATCTTATGCCCTAGCCGTCGCTGAAGTCATCGATGCCAACCATATCGTCATTGGCGTCAGCTCAGTCGACTATTCTGGCTATCCAGATTGTCGCCCTGAATACATCGCCGCTTTTGAGCACATGGCGAATCTAGCGACTAAAGCGGGTGTGACTGGTCATCATCTAACCATTCAGACGCCATTGCAGCAGTTATCCAAAGCGAAGACCATTGAGCTTGGGCTGTCATTGGGTGTCGATTATGGCCAGACGATTTCTTGCTACCAAGCCGATGCCAACGGTCTTGCCTGCGGCGTTTGCGACAGCTGCACCTTACGTCGTCAAGGGTTTGCCCAAGCAGGTGTCGCTGATCCCACCCATTATCAATCTTAGCGCTTGGATTGGTTATATGGGTTATAGTCAGGTCAATATAAAAAAGATACAGCGTGACTGATATAAATTTTTTGCCGCCTCTGTCTGCGTAGGCACAGCAAGCAAGAAAAATTTATATCAGTCACGCACCTTCATGTTGTGTCTCTACTCTATTTAGTATCGACTATATATAACCAAAGCATTTGTAAATTGGTACGGTGATAACCTCGCATGATTTACTATTGTCATATCTGTGCTCAGTTGCTTTGTACTGACTTAAAATTGCCTCGACTATAGCAGCGGACGCCATGACTAAACATTAGCGAAACATTCGCTTGCATTAACACAGCACGCCGCCGTTGTATTTTAATTGTGATACTTGCTATGGTATGAACGATTATATTTGTCATTAAATAGACAAATGGTAGAGAAAAAGTGCTATTTATCTCCATTTTTTATCTACCGTCATTTTATTTTGCTCTGCGTAAAAATCTACAAAATTGCTGCCACCTTTGAGAGGATATTTATGAAGTTATTGCCCGTATTACCCCTAGCCCTCGCTGCGCTGTTTGCCATGCCACAAGCCAATGCTATCGATATTAAGCAAAACAATATCAATACTTGCGTGAGCGGTGCCGTCAAGTATAAAGTCGCTGACAAGAGCAACGCGACTAAGCTATGCAATTGCACTATTGATGTCCGTAGCAACATGACAATCGGTCAAATGTGGGAAATTGAGAGCTATGCCCAAGACAAAAAAGACCCGTCAGGCCTACCCTATGTAAAGAAAATGCAAAAAGACTTGCAGCAATGCACTGTTGGCCTAGACTTAAAGCAACCACAAAAACCTGCATAAGCAATAAATGGGTTAATACAAAAAAGACTGGCAATGACCAGTCTTTTTTGTTGCGAATGAATAAGTGAAGTGTAAAACTGAGTATTTATTTCTGCTAATCTGCCTATAATAAGACCACCATAATCTAAAAAAACCATAAAACAACTAAGGATTTTACCATGGCTAAGCCAACCACAGAGACTATTGCCCTGCCCGACTTTCCAGTGACGATGGTACGTGAGCTAGATGGTCATTTTATTCATGACGATATTAGCTTAAAAGACTTGGTTGCGCATACTAACAAAGGACTGATCCTTTATTTTTATCCAAAAGACAATACTCCAGGTTGCACCACACAAGCGACAGAGTTCACAGCGCACATTAATGATTTTGATGGCTTAGGCTATGATATCGTTGGGGTGTCCCGCGATAGTGTCGAATCTCATGAAAAATTTATCGCAAAATATGATTTACAGATTCCACTAATCAGTGATAACGACGAAAAGCTATGCCAGTACTTTGACGTCATTAAAGAAAAAAACATGTACGGTAAGATTACGTTAGGTCTGGTACGCTCGGCCTTCGTATTTGACAAAGACGGCAATCTTACTCATGCGCAGCGTAATCTACGTGCTAAAGACTATACTGAGCGCTTACTGACGATGTTAGCGCCATAACTTTTATTATGGTTATTGGCACTAACATCGTCATAGAATAGCGCCTATTGAGACGCTAAGCACAAACGATTAAAAGCCAACATTTTATCAGTCACTCACATCATATAAAATATAACCATTTGAGAATAATATGAATAACCAGTCAGACAGCACTGCCGCTAGTACAAACCATCAAGTCACGCGCAAGGTATCGGTTGCCGTCATTGGCGCAGGGACAGCAGGACAGAATGCCTTTCGCCAAGCCAGTAAAACCAAAGATGATATCGTCATTATTAATGATGGCTTTTGGACGACCACCTGTATTGCGGTCGGTTGTATGCCCAGCAAACTGCTTATTGCCGCAGCCGACCGCGCTCATGATGCCAATCACTCTGCAGAATTTGGGATTCATGGCAGCGCTCAGATAAATGGCAAACAAGTCATGGAACGCGTCCGCACTGAACGCAGTCATTTTGAAAGCTATATTGAAAAGCAAGTCGATAGCTGGCCTGACCACAAAAAAATATCGGGTCGTGCTCATATCAATGAGCAAGGTCTCATTGAGGTCAATGACGAGGTGATTGAAGCAGATAAAATCATCGTGGCTACTGGCAGCTCTCCTTTTATTCCAGAAGGTTGGAATGATAAGTTGGGCGACACTTTACTGACGTCTGATACGGTTTTTGAGCTACCAGATTTACCAAAATCTATGGCGGTGGTTGGCGCTGGTGCTATTGGTTTAGAGCTTGCACAAGCATTTAATCGCTTGGGTGTAGAGGTGACACTATTTAACCGTGTTAAAAAAGTAGCCGGACTGAAAGACTCAGACATTAGCAATAAAGCCATCGACTGTTTAAGCCGTGAGCTGACGATGCATTTGGGCAGTAAAATCAAAGATATTGGCACGCAGGCGGCTGAAGGTAGTCAAGGAGCACTCGCCTTTATTGATTATGAAGACAGCGCAGGTGAGACACAGCAGTGGCAAGGTGAATATGTACTGGTCGCGACGGGTCGCCGTAATAATATTGAGCAGCTAGGCGTTGAAAACCTAGGGGTTGAGCTTGATGACAAAAATCGCCCAAAGAATCTGAGTAAAAAGACCGGTCAAATTGGTGATTTAAATGTCTTTATCGTTGGCGATGCCAATGCCCATATTCCACTGCTGCATGTGGCCAGTGATGAAGGATTTAGTGCGGGCAATATGGTCTGCGACAATGTAAAAAATGCTCATATTCGCCCACCAGCCGTACCCTTCTCTATCGTATTTTGTTCGCCACAAATCATCAACGTCGGTAAGTCTCTCCCCGAAATAGAGGAAGATGAAGAGCTCGAACACGTGATTGGCAGCGTGAGCTTCGACAATCAAGGACGCAGCCGAGTCATGGGCGTCAACTGTGGCCTGCTACATATCTATGGCTGCAAAAAAACAGACAGAATCCTAGGTGCGAGCATGGTCGGTCCCGATGCCGAATATATCGGTCATATATTGGCGGTTGCTATCACCAATGACTTAAGTATTAAGCAATTACTGGACACGCCTTTTTATCATCCGACTATCCTAGAAGGTTTGCGTACCGCGCTACGCGATGTCCAACACAAAATGAAGATACCTTTTCAGTCTCAGGACACTCAAGAAAGCACTTCTTAATGCCCAAAACAGTAGCGCTTTTAAACATTATGCTTAGTACCAATCTTCGCTCATGTCGTGTTGTATTGATTGTCACGACTTGAGGTCATCTAAAAACACTTTGCATGGACGACACAATGGCAATCGCTAGTATTACCGAGTTTTTTCAAGAGATCATTCGTGACTTACATACTAGCCTTTACCTTGCTCTCGGCGGCTCAATCGATGAGGAGTCATTCGATTGGACGTCGCAAGCGGTAGAGCTGACCAGCACGGGTATTAAAATCCTGATACTGCTTGCGGTATTAGGGTTTTTTTATTGGTTGGCTATTTATATTGTCAAAAAAAGCAAATCCCGAATCCGTCTGAATGAACGCCGGTCAAAAATAGTACGCTCAGTTTTGCGTTATATTTGGATCGTTGCCAGCTTGATTGCCATTATGAGTCAGATTAGCTTTGAACCAGAGACGATCAAAGCCACGGCTAAGGCCAGTACTTGGGCGGGCATCTATTACGTGCTGTGGACGTCTTCTGGACAAATCATTCACAAGATCCTACAGCATTACGGACTCAATGCCTCTATTGAGCAGCTGCTTAAAAATATTTTGTCGGTATTATTGTTGGTATTGGGGCTTGCCAGTGTCATGGCGCAGTTTGGCTTTGATATTGTGTCTTTAGTGGCAGGTTTGGGTATCGCTGGTTTAGCAGTTGGCTTTGCTGCCCAATCGACGCTCGCCAACTTTATTGCTGGTATTACGATCTTGCTTGAGCAGTCCTTTCAAGTAGGCGACTGGGTCAATATCAACGATAATGAAGGTCGTGTGGTGGTGATTGCCCTACGTACTACTCACGTTTTGACTCGAGACAACATCACTGTCATTATTCCAAACTCCAACGTCGCCTCCTCTGAGGTAACCAACCTAACCTCCAAAAACTTTATCCGCTTTGATGTTCGTGTGCGTATTGCGTTTGAAGATGACATTGATAACGCCCGCAAAGAGATTTTGCAGGTACTTGCCGGCAATGATATGGTGCTTAATCGTCCTGAAACCTCAGCAACCGTCGATGAAATTGGCGAATATGGGGTATTTTTTATCGTGCGTTTTTGGGTAAAACCAGCCGCTGTTGCGCGTATGCCCAAGATTAAAGAAGGTCTAAGAGAAGATATCAAGCGTGCCTTTGATGCGGCCAATATATCCACCCCTTATCCGCATATGCGCCTGCTCATGCCAAAAGACGTGGATTATCCTATCGCGACCAAACCTTTTGCTACCACTACCCAATTGGTTACAGAAGCAGTATCGTTAAAAAAGAATGATAAATAACGTTTATTAGGGATGTCCCTAATGTAGAACAGTAAGTGCAAAAGCCTTAAACGACAGAGACTACTTCAAACATAGCTCTCTAGGATAGGGCCAAAGCAGCTAACGTAGCTTGTAAGGTCTAAAAAAATCTCATATAGTTTGATACCTTATATAGCAAATATCAGCTTAAAGATTTGCTTATGGATTGCTATAACTATTATCATATATATGCAGAATTTTGAAAAAAACACAATAACCTAAATAGGAGTAAATAATGATTACCCATGTACCTGATGTGACTTTCAAAACCCGTGTTCGTGATGAATCTATCGAAGGAGACAACCCATTTAAATGGCAAGACTTAACCACAGATGAGCTATTTGCCAATAAAAAAGTGGTCGTGTTCTCACTACCAGGTGCCTTTACGCCAACCTGTTCGACCAGCCATCTACCTCGTTATGAAGCGCTTTACGATGAGTTTAAGGCGTTAGGCGTAGATGAAATCGTTTGCATTTCTGTCAATGACGCCTTTGTCATGTATCAATGGGGCCTAAAGCAAAACCGTGAAAACGTTTTTTTGCTGCCTGATGGTAATGGTGAGTTCACTCGTAAAATGGGCATGCTTGTTGATAAGAGTAATCTTGGCTTTGGTATGCGCTCATGGCGTTATTCGATGCTTGTCGACAACAAAGCCATCAAAAAAGTGTTTAAGGAACCTAATTTTGGTGACAACTGCCCAATAGACCCATTTGAAGTATCAGATGCAGACACCATGTTAGATTATTTAAAAAGTAATGCTTAATCACAACACTTAAGTACATTGGCTCTTGAATAGTATTATCAGGCGTCTATAAAGGCTCAAATACTAAGGCTCGAATACTGTCGAACTGCGTAGTCCTTGAACATAAGGGCTACGCAGTTTTTTTATGGTTCTTTACAAGAACCTCTATCGCTGAGCGGTGTTATTTTCCTCATTTGACTGCAATTTATCTCATATTTATTACCATTTTCAAAATGAGAACATGCTTCAGATTAAAAACCAATAATGAGCCATTTTTTTTAGTCTGACGCTATAGCCAAAATATCCTAAAAACACGACGGTATTGCTGATATCAATTTTTTGTAGCCTCTGTCGGCGCAGGCACAGCAAGCAAGAAAAATGGATATCAGCAGTGCATGATGTATCTGTATGACTTTTCACTCACTATAGATATAGTCAGAGCACTTTTAAACCGCTACGGTGTTATCCGCCCTAGATGTACTCGATGTACTATCTGCGGTCAGTCGCCTTATAGCGATTCTAAAACTCCTTGACTATAGTACTGATTTTAATAACGCCTTAACGCCAAAATTTTAAACACCATCTTTTAATCAAAGCCACTTAAACCATCCATAGCGTAATTATGGTAAAATTGACGGTTAAACATCTTATCTTATGATGTGCCTTATTTATCAATATTTATCAATTTAGCCCACAGGTATCCGTATGACCGAAACAACCGCGCCAGCCCTTGCCGCCGCATCTTCACCAGCGTTGTCAGAAGCACTTTCACCAGCGCTCTCAGCAGAGTTGTCACTTGAGCTGATTATCACTTGTGCTGATGGGCTTGAGGCACCGCTACAGACTGAGCTGACGAGTTTTGGTATTGCAAGTGACATCAAAAGTACCGGCCGTCTGACCGTTACGGGTACATTGCGTGATCTCTATACGATTTGTCTGTGGTCGCGAGTGGCATCGCGGGTATTGATGCTGATTAAACGCAGAAATATTAATGCCGAGTATGATGTGGCAGAGCAGCTTTATGGCTTAGCGAAGTCGGTCAATTGGACGGAGCAGTTTAAACTTGAGCAAACCTTTGCCATTCGTCTGTCTGTCGACAAACGCGTCGCTGTCAGCCAGCAGTTTGCCATGCTACGTATCAAAGATGCGATTGCTGATACCTTTAATGAAGTTTATGACAGCCGCCCTAACGTCGATAGCAAGCACCCAGATTTTGCTATTTTCGCGACCGTTAATGACAAGCAAGCCGAATTGTATTTAGATTTATCAGGTACTAGCTTGCATCGCCGTGGTTATCGCGTGGCAATGACTGAAGCGCCCCTCAAAGAAAACTTGGCAGCAGCTTTGCTCTATAGTGCAGGTTGGCATAAGAAGAACGACGCTGGCGATGCACCTTTTTATAATGCGTTAATCGATCCAATGTGTGGCTCAGGCACCTTTATTATTGAAGCACTACTCATGCATTGTGATTACGCAGTGGGTATTGATAAAGCCGCCAATCAATTTGGCTTTTATCAATGGCAGCATCATGATGATGCGTTATGGCAACAGATGATTGATGATGCACAGATACGTTTCCGCGAAGCCTTAGCAATTGCTAACGAGCAGCCAGATACCCTACCACTAATCTTGGGTTATGATGCGGATAGTGGCGCGATACTCGCCACAGAAAAAAACCTGATTGCCGCTGGCCTACAAGACTTGCTACCGCTACTCGACATCGAAACACGCGCACTTGACCGTCTAAGCAGTGTGCTAAAGCCGTTGGTCGATGATGGTCGATTGAGCAACCCTCTAATTATCACCAACCCACCTTATGGTGAGCGTTTGGGTGATGAAGAGATGATTAAGCCATTGTATCAAGCGATTGGGCTTATTCTGCAAGACAGCTTTGCCGGTAGCGGCATTGATCCGATGCTTGGTATATTGGCCTCTCATGTCGAGCAAGTCGATATCTTGCCGATTAAAGAGCCAAAAACCTTACGCTGTCATAATGGTGCCATTACCGTTTATTTCCGCTATGGCACGTTGATTGCTGGGCAAACAGGCAATCTTGTGAGCCGTTTTGAAAAGCGTGAGATTGAAGTAGAAGACGGTCAAGATTTTATTAACCGCCTACAAAAAAATCTTGCCAAGCTAAAAAAACTGGCTAAAAAAGACAATGTCAGTAATATCCGTGTCTATGACGCTGACCTGCCAGATTTTAAAGTGGCTATCGACTTATATGGTGACTACGCGCACGTGCAAGAATATGCACCGCCGAAAACCATACCACCCGAGACCGCCAAAAAACGCTTTAATCTAGCTTTGATGGGTATTCGTGAAGTGTTCGATATTAACCGCGAACAAATCTTTATCAAAACTCGGGCACGCCAATCTGGTAATGATCAATATAGCAAACAGAACACCACAGAAAGGCGCGGCAAGTTTCATGTCGCTCGCGAAGATGGTGCATATTTCTACGTCAACTTTACCGATTATCTCGATACCGGTTTGTTTATTGACCATCGTAATATGCGCGCACGGATTAAAGACAACAGTCGTAATAAATCAGTACTGAATTTATTTGCTTATACCTGTACGGCAAGTGTGCATGCGGCATTGGCGGGTGCCAAAAAAGTCACCAGCGTTGACTTGTCACAGAACTATCTCGATTGGGGTAAGCAAAACTTTGTGCTCAACGGTTTGGACGTCAGCCGCAATAAATATCAATTCGTTGCTGCCGATATCTTTGAGTGGATTAAGGAAAATACCGAGCAATTCGATATTATCTTTATCGATCCACCGACCTTTTCAAACTCGAAAAAGTTCCAAGGTACTTTTGATGTGCAGCGAGATCATGCTGCTATTATTAATCGCGCGATGAATCGCTTAACCGCTGATGGCGTCTTATATTTCTCAAACAACTTTACCCGTTTTGAGCTCGATGAGCAATTAATCGAGCGCTATGACATCGTTGATATCACACAAAAAACCATTGGCTTCGATTTTAATATCAAAAAGCCGATTCATCAAAGTTTTGAGATTCGTCATCGTCAAGGGTAAATGAAAGCCTTGCCACCCTTCTAACGCTCAGTAAAATGACCAAATTTTATTTAAAAACAATAATGACTCAATCTACTTTGATTGGGTCATTTTTTGTTGTTATGATAGAGCGTGATTAAGCGTTGGTCTCGGGATAATTCTGACTCTAGTAACGCTTTTACTTCTATAAAATTAGGGTTTGTTGAACATTCAAATATTAGGACTGCTGATCGCTAAAATCGTCCCAAACCTTTTATCAAATCAGGCGTAAACCGACGATAATGTCGAGACCTTAGCTAGGTTTACAACAACGTTTGGGGTGATTTCAGTATCAGCCTTTCAGGGCAGGGCTATTTTTTGCCAATACATGGCGAAATTATCTAACCTAGAATGACTAGGCGTCAAAAATTTCACTGCGTATTGTCTAAAAAATAGCCACTGCCAGTACCACATTTGAATGTTCAACAAACCCTAATATCAAACTTTCAAAAAAAACGTTTAATTTACTCTAATAACTTTAATTTACTCTAATAACAAGGACAGCCCCATGGCTTTATCACTTAATAAAGGCGGTAACTTATCGCTAACGAAAACTGACCCAAATTTAACCAAGTTGCTTATTGGTCTTGGTTGGGATGAGCGCGCAACCTCTGGTGCTGAGTTTGATCTTGATGCCAGTGTATTTTTGCTTAGCACCGCAGGCAAAGTGCGCGGCGATCATGACTTTATCTTTTACAACCAACTCAAATCTGACAATGGCGCGGTTGAGCATACTGGTGATAACCGTACGGGCGAAGGCGACGGTGATGATGAAGTCGTCAAAGTAAACCTCACCCAAGTACCTGCTGATGTCGACAAAATCGTCGTCACTGTCACTATCCATGATGCAGCGGCTCGCAGTCAAAACTTTGGTCAAGTAGCCAACGCTTTTATTCGCGTCGTTAATGAAGAAACCGGCACCGAAGTGGTACGTTTTGATTTGGCAGAAGATTACTCTGTTGAGACCGCGATGGTATTTGGTGAAGTCTATCGCCATAACGGTGAGTGGAAATTCCGCGCCGTTGGTCAAGGCTACTCTGGTGGCTTGCAAGCCATGTGTCAGCAATACGGCGTTGATATCTAAAGCCGTATTTAGGTTGGTATCGTCATCATGGTTGGGATGATTAGCACGACTAAAACCAGCGTTTAAAGCAGCTTTATTAGCCAGTTATACAAAATAATTTTATGGGCGAATTATCGAGTAACTTTACAACGTACTTTTAGTTGCAAAATAGCCACAATTATTGATAGCCAAACGACCAATAATGCTTTATGTTTCGTTTAAAATTATGCACTAAGAAGTGGTTAGCAATAGCCACTTTTTTTGTGGTTTGAGTCTATAATAGACCGACCTTAGCTTTACGCAACCAGACAGGATGTGTCATGAGACATTTTTATTTAGACTTTATCTTCACGGCCATTGCCTTAGCGGTCGCGGCGTGGTGGGGATATTCACATGGTGGTATGGGCGGCTTGATAACCACCCTATCTATTACTGCTATTTTGGCCGTCATGGAGATTTCATTATCATTTGATAATGCGGTGGTCAACGCCTCAGTCCTCAAAGGCTGGGATGAGTTTTGGAAAAAGATATTTTTAACGGTTGGTATTTTAGTTGCTGTATTTGGTATGCGCTTGGTATTCCCTATCGTTATCGTTGCGGTTACTGCTGACTTGGGTATTATGCAAGTGGTCGACCTAGCGTTAAACGATCCTAAAGAATATTCAGCCAGATTATTGGCGCATCATGCTGAAATCTCAGCATTTGGTGGTATCTTCTTATTACTGGTGTTCTTGAACTTTATCTTTGACGATAAAGAAGTACATTGGTTTGATTGGCTTGAGAGCCGTTTGGCAAAACTGGGTAAAGTCGATGCCATGAGTGTGTTTGTGGCGCTTATCGTGTTGATGATTGCGGTATCATTTGCTAACCCTGAGCAGTCAGCAGCGGTATTGATTGCAGGCGTATGGGGTATCTTGGTATACCTTGGCGTACAAGTGGTTTCGGGTATGCTTGAAGGTGACCTTGAAGCAGATTTAGAAAATGAAGAAAGTGGCTCGGGCGCTGCGGCGACCAGCGCGATTATGAAAGGCGGTATTATCGGCTTCTTATATCTAGAAGTTCTTGATGCTTCATTCAGTTTCGATGGTGTGATTGGCGCATTTGCGATTACCAATGACGTTATCGTTATTATGCTGGGTCTAGCAATCGGTGCGATGTTTGTGCGTTCGATGACGATATTCTTAGTCGATAAAGGCACGCTTGATGAGTTTGTTTACCTTGAGCATGGCGCGCATTATGCTATCGGTGCTTTAGCGATTATCATGCTATTGTCAGTGAAATTCCATGTGCCAGAAATTATCACTGGTCTGATTGGTATTGCCTTTATTGGTTGGGCGTTCGTGGCCTCACTCAATTATCGCAAGCAAGAAGCAAAATCGATTAGCTGATAAACTGCAAGTTTGAAGCGTAGTAAGCATCATATTGTTTTAATGACAGGTTATACCAAAAAGTTGGTATAACCTGTTTTCGTTTATGAGCATTTTTTATTTACGGCATGCAACTTTTACAAAGTATTTTAGCTGCTTATCGCCCTGCTCTTTGGTTAATTACTGGCGATTGGTAAAATACTTTGCGATAACAATATCTTAACCACTGTTGCTCAGTTTGTTAAAAAGTATCAGAGTTACAGCACTGATATGTCCCTTAGTAACCATATAGTAAGCGCACAAAATAGACCTTGCTTAGTGAGCACTCGCTTAGTATAGTAAAACGTAATGATATGCAGGACGTGGCATACAGGTATATTCATTTAACTTTTATACCAACACTACCATAACTGCATAATTTTTAATTCATTCGTTCGAAAACCCAATCCACTTAATTATTAATCTAAAGGATATCTATATGGCTATTAGCTTAACGAAAGGCGGCAACGTAAACTTATCAAAAGAAGCGCCTGGTTTAACCAATATTACGGTCGGTCTTGGCTGGGATCCACGCGCCACTGACGGTCAAGAGTTTGACTTAGACGCGATTGGCTTTTTGGTCAATGAAGCCGGCAAAGTACGTAACGATCAAGATTTTATCTTTTTTAACAATCTAAAGTCAGACAATGGCGCGGTCGAGCATACTGGCGATAACCGCACTGGTGAAGGTGATGGCGATGATGAAAAAATCAAAATCAACCTTGCTAGCATCCCAGCTGACGTCAGCAAAGTCGCTATTTGCGCCATCATTTATGAAGGTCAAAGCCGTAACCAAAACTTCGGTCAAGTAGGCGAAGCTTATATCCGTGTCGTAAACGACAATGGCGATACTGAAATTGCTCGTTATGACCTATCAGAAGACGGTAGCACTGAAACAGCAATGATCTTTGGCGAATTGTATCGTCATAGCGGCGATTGGAAATTCCGCGCCGTTGGTCAAGGCTTCAGTGGTGGTCTTGGACCATTAGCTGCCTCTTATGGCGTAAACGTCTAATATGGCGTAAACGTCTAATTTAAATCGTTTAGATCGTTAACAGCGGCAGTCAGCTAGCTGATTGCCCGCTATATAAGCTATCAAGTGTGCCTTTTTAAAGCATTTGATGGCTTTAAATTTAATGGCTCCTCTAAAATCGAAAAACAACGTATCAAAAGAATATCTATCGAATTTCAAAGTATATGTCAAAGCATTAGAATAAGGATTTGCACCCATGGCCGCAACATTTAGCTTAATCGGTACCATTGAGCCTTTTTTACATTGCAACCTCAAAAAGGGTGACTCGATCTATTGTGAAGCCAATGCCATGGTCATGATGGAATCTAACCTTGAGCTAAAAGGTAAGCTGCAAGGTGGCCTTATGCAGTCATTGATGCGCCGCTTTGCTAATGACGAATCACTGTTTCAGCAGCAGATTGAGGCGACGGGCGGTGAAGGCGATTGTTTGCTAGCACCAACGCTCGATGGTGATATGCAAATTATCGATTGCGGCGCTCAGCAATATACCTTGAGCGATGGCGCTTTCGTTGCTGCACAAACGGGTGTCGATATCAGAGCCAATATTCAGCGTAACCTCGGCGGCGCGGTGTTTGGTGATACTGGTGGCTTTATGGTTATGCAGACGCAAGGTCAAGGTCAGGTCGTGGTATCTGGCTTTGGCTCGTTGTTTGAGATTGATGTCACCCCAGACAAAGACGTCATCATCGATAATGGTCATGTGGTCTGCTGGGACTCAAATCTTGAGTACAAGCTGTCGGTCTCAACCAGCAAGAAGAAAGGTATCATGAGCAGCATCATTAACTCGGTCACCAGTGGCGAAGGTATGGTGTTGAACTTCTCTGGCACTGGTAAAGTCATTATCTGTTCGCGCAATCGTGACAGCTATCAAGGCTGGCTACAAAGCATCTTGGGCAGTAGCTCCGGAGGTCGTGGTGGCGGTGGCGGCTTTTTAGATAATATTTTATAGCTCGATTTTTAACCAAAATGAACAACTGAAAATATCACTGAACGTTGCAGTATTCCACTCACAATTATTATCATATCATTTACGAAAATTCGAGTAGCAAGTAAAACAAGTGCAAGTACTACGCTCTGTAGACTAAGCTAGTTTGACACCACTAACCGTATTTTTTGAGAGTGATATAAGGATTTTATCATGGCAGTTAGTTTACAAAAGGGACAAAAGATATCCCTAAGCAAAGAAGCCGGTGGCGATCTGACTCAAGTAAAATTGGGTTTAGGTTGGGACGTAGCACAAGGACCGCAAGAGAAAAAAGGGGGCTTCTTAGGCAAGTTGTTTGGAGGTGGCAGCGGCGGCGATTCTATCGATTTAGACGCTTCGTGCATCATGTTTGATGCCAATAAACAAGCAGTCGATGCCATTTGGTTCAACCAGCTTAAATCAAAAGATGGCAGTATCGTCCACACTGGCGATAACCGTACTGGCGACGGTGATGGCGATGACGAAGTTATCAACGTCGATCTTTCAAGAATCCCTGCTGATGTCGTCTCGCTGGTATTTACCGTCAATAGCTTCACTGGTCAAACGTTTGAAACAGTAGAAAACGCTTTTTGCCGTATCGTGAACGCCAATAATAACCAAGAGGTCGCACGCTATAACCTATCAGCGCAAGGCAGTCATACAGCGATGGTGATGGCAAAAGTCTATCGTCATAACAATGAATGGAAAATGCATGCCATTGGCGAAACCGCTTCAGGTCGTACTTTCCATGACTTGATGCCTGCTATTACGCCACATGCTTAAAGGCCTATAAAGTCTAAACAGTTTTTACTTGTAACGCTTTAAAACGTTAACACTTAAAAGCAATCAGCCCGTCTATTATTAATAATAGACGGGCTGATTTTTTGTATTAATGGATGCTATTCAAGCACTTACTTACTACCACGTTTCCAGCTAAAGCCCCAATTAAAGGCTTTATCCATTTCTTGATGGCCTTTAAAGTATTGATTGATACGTTCAACATTGATACTGCCTTGTTGGTTGACCAAACGCGCAATGGCACACATTGGCAAGTTGCCTGTGCCTTCTGTTAAACGCGTCTCAATCGGCGACTGATCGGGCACATGAATGGTCACTACCCCATCCGTTTTTGCCCAATTCGGCGCACCTTCGTAGATGAAAGCAAAGATAAATACTTCCTCAATTTGCGACCACTGCTGACCATTGATATCGAGCCACTCCCCGCCACTCACTTGTCCTGTCCTATCATCAGCACGCAGACAGACGTAAGGTGCTGACTGCAAACTACCAAAGCGATTGCCCAAGGCTTGAATCAAAGTTTTTTCGCCGTTTTTTAGATGAATCATTGCCCCGACGTCAAGGTCAATACCGCCCGCTTTATGCTGTTTGAACAGGTCACCCAACAAACCTTTTTTCGGTGCTTGCTTATCCATATCTGGACGTTGGTTCCAGTTTAGGTTGACCGAGATTTTGCCAAAGTCATCACGTTTCTTTAGATTGATACTGGATTGGTTTTTGGTTAAGGTAATTTTGCTCAAGTTGATCGAAGGGCTGGCTGGAATCGGTGGCGGCGCGCTTGCTTGAGTGGCACTGCCCGCCTTTTGCGTATTGATTGGACGTTGAGTATTGATAGGTTGAGCCTGATTGCTATTTTGAGATGGGGGCTGCGCTGGTGCTTCATCGGCAATCTCTACACCGAAATGTTCGGACAAAGGCTTTAAGCCACCTTCAAAACCTTGGGCAATAAAGCGAAACTTCCAGCTGCCCTGCCGACGATAGCATTCTGCTAAAATAATGGCTTTTTCATTACGCCCAGCACTACTAAGCTGACAAGTCATCAGCACTTGGCTGCCTTGCAATACTTGGATATCTACATCGCCAACTTGCGCCAATGTCTGCGTACTAGAAAATGCCAAGGCAATTTTATCAATATTCGCCGGTTGCGCTGCTAAATTAATGTCGAAAAACCCATCACTGTCGTGACCTCGGAAGCTGACATTGCCGTCATCACTACGCGTCTGCCCATAAAATATCATATCGCCATCACCGCGCACTTTACCATCAGTAGTCAGACGATAAGCGGCACAATCGATGGCGTTTTGACTTAAAATTCGGATGCTGATATTGTCAGTCGGTAGTGGCGCATTGGCACCAGCAATCAGTTTTTGAGGTTGGTTCTGGCTCATCATATGTCCTTTAAATTTATTATATTAGCGTTTTTTATGTTCACTATCGTTATATAGTAGCATGGATAATGCCAGACTTTTAATCAGCACACTAAGGCGTGCTCTCAATTCAATCGATGGTCATCTAAAGGGGTTAAAAATGGCTAAATCTTGCCAAACAATATCAAATAGTTGACTAATATCTCGATATCATCTGCGCTGTTTTCCTTGTCTGACTACAACTTATCTCATTTTTATCGCCATTTTTTAAATGCGGACACGCCCTAGAGCGTAGCATTTCTATATAATAGACTTTGCTATCAACGGCGGCGCAGCGTGGCTTTTTTGGCAACAGATAAGTATTGACCATCTTGATATGAAACGTGCGACAATCACACCCAGTTATCCAATACCTATAACCCTTATCTATAACATTGATAACAATGCTGAGAGAATTATGAGTAACCTTGCTAACGATAGCCTTGCCAATGACAACCTTATAACGCCAGCTGCTTGGTTGGCCGAAGGTCAGTCTAGCCAACGCGATATGTTAGCCAGCTTGCAAGCCCTAAAAGCACAAACGCACTCACCCTTTAATATCATCGCCTCACACCGCCATGACAGACCCGAGATTTTTGAATTTGCCGACAGCGTATATATTGAGCCGTCTGCAACGGCGCTCGACAGCGATGAGCAAGTCATATCTGAACCCGTCACACCGCGTTGGCAGTTTGTACTGGAGCAAGCCAAGCAACACAATGTAAAAGTATTATTGACTGGTCGTAATGGTATCGATTATGAAGCACAGCGTGAAGCATTTGATGCTGTTGGTATTCGCTTATTAACAGGAGCAACCAGCGTCGCAGCCCTAGAGTGTATCGATGACAAATTTGCCTTTATGCAGCAATGTCATCGCCACGATATTCCAGTGGCAGACGCGTGGCGCTTTGACAATACTGCTGAGCTTGAGGCCCTACTTAGCGAGCATGGTCATCAGCCTTTATGTGTCAAACCGGTCACGGGTATTTTTGCACAAGGCTTTTGGCGGCTTGATTTGGCCAAAGACGATGGCGAGCAGTACGATAGCTTTGAGCATTTATACTTTACCGAAGAGAAAAAAATTAATACAGCGCAGTTTGTCAATGCTTACACAAACAGCCAAATGATACGTGAGCGCCCTATTCCTATGCTGCTGATGCCTTATCTATCAGGACAAGAATACTCTATCGATGTGGTCTGTGAATATGGTGAAGTACTGGCAGCCGTTACTCGTCATAAAACGGGAAAAATCCAGCATGTCGGTTACGAGCAGGACGTCATGGAGGTGGTGATACCATTAATCAAAGTCTTTGGCTGCGATGGTATTGTCAGTGTTCAAACTAAAGCAGATGATGATGGTCAGCACCGTGTGCTTGAAATTAACAGTCGCCCTTCTGGTGGCATCGGTTATACGGCGCATAGCGGGATCGATCTCACACAACTGGGGTTTGCCTATTGGCTGGGCTTAACGGACAAGCCACAGTTAGAAAACATTGCTCAAAAAATTAAACCTTGTCAGGTGCGCTCGCTGATGGTAAGTGTAAAAATTGAAGAAGACATCGTTGAATAAGTAAAATATCTTAGGATAATAAAAATATACTGAGCCATTATAAAGTCAATGAGGGGGCGGGTGATGACAGCACAGACCACATTAGTATTAGGCGCAAACACGGTGATCACTCAAGAGCGCTGTATTGTTGCTTTTACGACCTCAAATTCGCTTAGGTTTGGGCAGCAGCTTGGACTATTATGGCTACCTTTAAATGAGCAGCGCAAGGCAGTCTGTAGCCCCGCCTATTTGCATGAGCCTAAAGACTGGGCAAAGCTAGACGATGATGACAGTCCCAGCGAATGGCAGCTGGATTTACTCACGTTATTTGACACGCAAGGGGTGAGCTTCTTACAACTAATCGCTTATACTTATCAGGAGCCGACACTTAATTTGCCCGCTGTCGAATTAAAAAATATAAGCCTAACTTTAAACAATGGTGCTATTCACTATGACTTCATAGCAAGCGAGCGCCATGTCAAAGCCGCTATTGTTTTTGAGATTTACAAGCGTAATGGGCAGTTTAAATGTCGCGCTCTTGGTGAAAGCTCGACCCAAGGACTGACAAGCCTTGAGCAACGAGTGCAAGTCAGTCTTGATATTCGTCCGCCAGATACTCATGCACTCATTCAAGCGGCGCAGCAGCAGCAGCGTGGTTACCCAGATAGCGACTCTCGCCCGCCCCGCCAAGTCCAAGCTGGTGAAACATGGACAGGCACGGCTTTTGCTATTGACCCTTATCATCTATTGACTTGCTATCATGTCATTGAGTCGGCGGCGATGATTGGTGTGCGCCAGCAGGGCCAGCCTGACCGTGAGGCGCAAGTGGTACTTAGTGATATCGGTAGCGATTCTGCCATTATCAGAGTAAACGAGCCTTTGGCTTGCCACCTACCATTAGCGCAGCAGTGTTCGGATATCTTGGGCGAGACCATTACCACTTTGGGCTTTCCGCTATCAGGACTCAGTAGCCAGCTACAAGTCACACAAGGCTGTATCTCAGGATTAACAGGCTTAAGTGATGATATTCGTTATATGCAATTTAC
Organism: Psychrobacter sp. TB67; assembly: GCF_000511065.1. Classification (NCBI taxonomy): domain Bacteria; kingdom Pseudomonadati; phylum Pseudomonadota; class Gammaproteobacteria; order Moraxellales; family Moraxellaceae; genus Psychrobacter; species Psychrobacter sp. TB67. The sequence continues at coordinate 35,491 of NZ_AYYA01000015.1, read as the reverse complement.
CGCACCGATTCAGCCCGGCTCTAGTGGCAGTCCGCTGCTCTTGCCGACAGGTGAAGTCATCGGCATGGTGACTGCTAGCCTCGTCCATGAGCATGCGCAAAACATGAATTATGCGGTGAAGTTCCAGTTATTATCTGCCCTACTCGCGAGCGCTGGCATTAGTTTGGCTAGCTCGTCTACCACATCTAGCTCTACAACTGCTGCACTGACTACCCCGCAGCTTAGTAAACAAAGTCGCGGATCGCTTTGGCTGGTCGGCTGTCAGGGTTAAAATATCTAAGCAACGCAAGTTAATATAAAAATAGCCACTTTAACAAAGTGTGTTAAGGAAAATAGATGACCGCTAAACTCAAAAGTATAGCCGTACTTATTGATGCCGATAACGCCTCAGCAAAAAATATTGGTCATATTCTGCAAGAGATAGAGAATATTGGACATGTCACTTGTAAAAAAATCTATGGCGACTGGGGCAATGCGCATATCCAGAGTTGGCAAGAAGCATTGCTTAAATACGCCATCGACCCTATGCAACATTTCGCTTATGTGAAAGGCAAAAACGCCACTGATATCGGCATGGTTATAGAAGCAATGGACTTGCTATACAGTGATAATTACGATGGGTTTTGTTTGATCTCAAGTGATAGTGATTTTACTTCATTAGCGCTACGTATCCGCAAAAACCATGTAAAAGTATTTGGCTTTGGAAAGCGTAATACGGTTAGCGCGTTTTCACAGGCTTGTGATAAATTCTTTTATGTAGAGGATTTATTAACTGCTAAAAACGACTCCATTACAGTCATTCCTACACCGAATAAGAATGATACCCCATCTTCAAACATTGCATCAGAACGTTGGACGACTAAGCAATTACATACCCAAAATCATCTTATTGGCGTAATAAATAAACTAATCAATGAAAATCCTAATGCTAAAGATGGTTGGTCAAACCTATCTTATATTGCTAGCCAAATTCATAAAAACCATGAAAATATCAAACTAGATAAATATGGCTATAAAAAATTCTCTGATCTTATTACGACACTACGTCTATACGATGTGCGCCGTGAAAATAAGGTTATGTTAATTAAATTAAAAAGTAAAAAAATTACACAATCTCCTGTGATGACTAACAGTAAATCAGCGTTAGACTTACAAACTAATAATACCATTCATGAAAAACAAATTTCTAAATCAGCATCCAACCTCTTTGCCGCTGCGCCCATTATTGTCAAAATAACAACGGCACCTACTATCAATGCTGTATTGTTTAGAGTAGATGCCACTGCAAAAGTACGGGGCGATGAAGACATGATATTTTACGGACAGACCCATAGTGAAGATGGTGCAGTCGAACTGGATCAACAACTTGAATCTGAGAAGTCCATATCTGAATTTAGTTGTGATCTAAACCTTCAGCCTGCCAATATTGAACAACTTAACTTTGCTTTATCAAGTGAGCTTGAGAACTTAGCGACTGATCCTCCACAAACACCTATTCAGCTGAGCATCCTTGACAAGCAACAGAATGCATTATTATTTTCAGGTGAATTTGACATAAAAGATAAGTCAGGCAAAAGTTTGATTCTATTTACATTAAACCGAGCAGGCAAACAATGGCAATTTATGCCAAGGCATCAAAATATAGATGGCGACCTACGTTATCTTTGTGAAAAATATGGGATAGAAATAAGCGATGACTGATCTTAAAAATAACACAATACTTAATACCATGATATCTAATACTATGTATAAACGCAGCATCACCCTACCACGCGGTACCCTTGATCTCACCTATCAAACCAATTCAGCCACTGCAAAAGATGGAACAGAACAAAGCAATCACTATCAATTAGAAGACTTGCTTGGATTTGCGCAGCGCATTAATCCTAAACGCGCATTTTTGTTTGTCTCAAAAGTCTTAGGTCGCCATATTCCAGTCGCGCCTAGCACCATGCGTCACGCTTTTACTGATTTGGCAAACCTAGTACCAGATGATTTGCCTGAACCTATTTTGGTCATCGGTATGGCAGAGACTGCCGTTGGGTTATCTGCTGGGGTGCATCAAGCGCTACAAACGCGTTATCCCAATGCCTTACTACTGAACTCTACCCGTCACGCACAACATAACGACGATAATTCTGAAACCTTGCTAACAACTTTTAGCGAAGATCACAGTCACGCTAGCCAGCATCTGATTTATCAAAGTGCAGATAAAGCTATCCAAGCACAGCTACTAGCGAGCAAAACATTGATTATGGTTGATGACGAAGCATCAACGGGCAATACTTGCGTCAATGTAGTTACCGCCCTTCGTAACGCAGGGCTTGATCAATTAGAGCAAGTACATCTGACCACTTTGGTTGATTGGTCTCTAAATCAGAACCAAGCTCAAGCTGACGTAGACGACAATATATCTGCACGTTTGCCTAACATTGACTTTCATCGTCATCACCTATTATCTGGTGCGTGGCAATGGGCGGATGTGCCCAACCCTGAGCCGATTACTATGCCGTCGGTCGATACGACTGAGGCTGGCAGTCAACCACTAGGCAATACTGGTAATTGGGGACGCTTCCCAACGCTAGATAGCACAGATGGATTTAATAATTATTTAGCGAAGTTTCAAGCAGCATTTACCAATTTTAATGAACAAGCAAAGTTTAATGAAGTGCAGTTGCCTGAGCGTATTTTAGTATTGGGCAGTAATGAGTTTGTATGGTTGCCATTTTTATTGGCGGAATGGCTTGAGGCGAAAACTCAAAACGCTACCGTTAACTTTAGTGCGTTAACACGTTCACCGATTGCCCTTGGTGGCGCGATTACCACTATGCTAAGTTTTAGCGATAACTATGGGCTTGGTATGACCAACTTTGCTTATAATGTTGAGCCTAGCGATTGGGATTTGATTGTGCTTTGTGTAGAAACGGCTTCTGATAGCGTGGATGACATGTGGCAAGGTTTGGATAATGTGTTGGTGGTGAGTCCAACGCTTTAAGCTGTTTTATTAAAGCTGGCTTACAAAGGCTATCTTATAAAAGCCGCCCTATTAAAACTATCCTTTAAATTCTACTTTGATTCTCATATTTAACATTTACGCACGCTTTTATGGCAAATACTATGACCACCCCATTCTTACAAACCAATAACGATATTATCAAGCCCTACGCGCTGATGGATTTAGACGATACCCTATTTCAAACGCAGCGTAAGATCGACGCTTGGGATTTACCTACCGCTGAATCTGAAAGCTTAGTCTGCGCCACGGTAAACAAACAAGCCGAACCATTAAGCTTTATGAGCCAACGGCAAGCATCGTTCTTTAATTGGTTGCTTGCTAGTACCGAATTGATAGTGGTCACTGCACGCGACCGTAGCGAAATCAAACGTGTAAAGCTGCCTTTTGACAGTTGGCAAGTTTTGACTCACGGTGCAATTATTTTGACAGCTAATGGCGAGCTGTTAAGCGCATGGCAACAGCGTATGTATGAACAGTTGAGTCCTTTGCAAGACAAACTTAACCAACTGAGCCAATTATTCGCGAGTCACAGTAGAAACGATAACAGTCAGCTAGTATTTACACCGCATATTGATAGTTTTAATAATGGTTCTGTTAATGAAGAGCTAACCATTTATCTGGCTATTAAACACGCGCAAAAAGATCATCAAGCATTGGCAGAATTAGCTGCACAGTTACCCAATCTAATACGTGATTTTGATCAGGATTTCTATGTCCATGTTAACGCTAACAATCTAGCGATACTGCCACATGCGGTTCATAAGCATCATGCGGTACAGTTTTTATTAGACCATCATTTAGACAGTCAGCGTCCAAGTTTTGGCTTTGGTGACAGCCTGGCAGATTTGCCGTTTCTGCAACTGCTTGACTGGTACGGTATGCCCAATCATGGTCAACTGCACGACAATCTTAGTTCTTAGTAATTCTCAGCTCTTAACAACTCTCAAATATCAATAATTATAATAACGACAGCAGCCTATACGAGTAAAAAACCTCCTATGACCACTCCCAATATTCAAAAACTCGATAAATACGGCTCAGGCAGTTACCTTGCCAGCGATGTGACCGTATTGCTCGATATCGTTGATAAAGACGCGGTTGCAGACGTGCCGGTTAGCCAAAAAGAAGCACTGATCCAAAGTGGTCAGCGCCACTATTCAGACATGCTGACCTTAGAGGCTGCACCAACGGCGATGCACGAGCAGCTATATCAGCAAGCACTAGGGCAAGGCACAACGAGAACCGCGACTGATATTACTAATTTAGCGCATACGTTACACCATACTTTCGAGCAAACGGTTAGTGCTGAGCGCCCATTAGTATTGGTCAGCTTAGTACGAGCAGGTTTACCAGTTGGCGTATTGTTGCAGCGTGCCTTATCAGATAAGAAAGGGTCAGATAATGAAAGGTCAGATACCGATAGCGACTATAACTTGCCAAGTGTGCATTATGGTATCAGTATCATTCGTGACCGCGGTCTTGATCCAGTCGCTTTACAGATGATATTGGACGCTTACCCAGACAGCCCCATCGTATTCGTTGATGGCTGGACAGGTAAAGGTGCCATCTATCAAGAGCTTGCTCATAGCTTAGAAGTCTTTAGTGACCCTAGCCATCCCAATTTTGCCAATATTTTTCATCAAGGAAAAGACGTAATCCCGCTACTGACACTTGCTGATCCAGCGGGCGTAGCATGGCTAGCTGCTAGTGAAGAAGACTGGTTGATCCCATCAGGTTTATTAAATAGCACGGTGTCGGGACTGATTTCACGTAGTCTTTATACTGAGCCGCAATCAGGTCTACATCGCAGTGTTTTTTATGATAATTTAGTAGAGGCAGATCATAGCTTGACGTTTATCGATCACATCGATACTGCACGACGTGCATTAACGATACCTTTGCAACGTTTGCCAACTTTTAAACAACCACGCTATCAGACTGCTGATTTAATTAATGAATTGGCAAAAACCTATCAAATCACCAATCGTAACCGCATTAAGCCGACGATTGCAGAGGCGACACGCGCCATATTACGCCGCGATCCCGAGCGCATTCTACTGGCCACTGCTGATCATCCCGATACCGTATTATTGCGCCATTTATGTACCGAACGAAATATCAATATCAAGGTATTAGGTGCTAAAATACTACCCTATCAAGCCATCACGCTGATCAAGCAGCGTAGCAAAGACAGCTAAGCTATTATTGCTGATCAATTCATACGTTCTGTCTTTTATAACCCTTTACGACCATTCAATTTATCACTATTTACGATGCCGATTATGCCAGATATGCCAAATAACGAATCAAACATTTATAGCCATACCCAGTCTTATGCGCATCTCATCACTGAGCGTCATGCGATGGTTAGGCCCAATACCCATCATCCGTATCAGCTGGGTGCAAGCCTTTATATGCCTGCTACTCGCCAAGATATCTGGCAAGTCATCAAGCGCGATAAATTACCAACGATTAATAGCATTATCATCTGCTTAGAAGATGCCGTTAGCCACAATGATGTCGAGCTGGCGCTGACACGGCTGCAAACCCTGCTTCATACTTGGGCGATACACGTCGATAGTATCAATGATCCGTCAAGAGAATCTGGCTTTCAATCGAATCAGCAATCGAATCAGCAATCAGAGCAAAAAAACCAGCATCCCACGCGGCCCTTGGTCTTTATACGTCCGCGTAATCCGATGATGCTGCAACAACTGGCAGACTATGCTCATATCGATCTCATCGACGGCTTCGTCATGCCCAAAGTCGATATGTATAGCTTATCCAATTGGCGCATGGCCTGCCAGAATCTCAGCATCGATCATTTATTAATGCCGACGCTTGAGACCGCAGCATTATTTAACCCACATCACAATCAAGAACTGGCCATTGGTTTTAAAGAAGCTTTTAGCCAGCCAGTCTTTGCGCTGCGCATCGGCGGCAATGATCTGTTTGCCGCGCTGCGTCTGCGCCGTCCGAAGAACAGTATCGTCTATGATACCCCTATCGGCACGCTTGCTTATCAGCTGCTCGGCTGCTTTGTGCCGCACGGCTTTTATCTCACCGCACCGGTCTTTGAGTATTTAGATCAGCCAACGCTGTTTATGCAAGAGCTGACTCGCGACGTCAGTTTGGGCTTAGTCGGCAAAACAGTTATTCATCCTAGCCAAATCGCTTTAGTTCAGCAAGCCTACTGCGTGCCAATGAGCACATTAGATGAGGCGCAAGCCATATTACATAGCGAAGCCAAAGCGGTATTTAAATATAATAATACGATGCTAGAGCCTGCCACACATCGCGCATGGGCGACCGAAATCGTCAATCGTGCCGATGCCTTTGGCACTATCGATGACGGCAATAGTGACTATACATCACGATTGTAATCACCTCTTATACCAAAACCAAAGACGCCGTTATCATAGCAATGATAACGGCGTCTTTTTAGTATAGTCGATTCAATTTAAAAGTAGTACAAGGCAACCGAGTGTAGATGTATAGGTGATACTTCAAGCGAGGTCAACGCAGTAATATTTTTATAGTGGAATGACTATATAGGGGCATGCCCTAATTAGGGCGTGTCCTCATTTTAAAAATGGTGATAAAAATGAGATAAATTGCAGTCAAACAAGGAAAATAACGCAGATAATATCGGGATATTAACCAGCTATTTAACGATGTTTGGCAAAATTTAGCCATTTTTAGCCCGTTTAGATATGATCAATTGAATTGAGGACACGCCCTAGTCATATTTATGATACACAGCTCGTCAAAAATTGACTCAGCACTTTATTGACCTGTTCAGGCTCTTCTACCGTCGAAGTATGTCCAGAGCCTTTGATTATTGCAAGCTTAGAGCCATCGATGGCGAAGTGCATACGCTCAGCTTTGGCATAAGGAGTGGCGACATCCTCATCGCCCACGATGATTAGAGTAGGCGTCGTGATGCGATCGATTTGATCATAAATAGCGTCGCGTTCGATGACTCCCATCGTGGCTTTGACGACCCCACCTTTGCGATTACCATTGAGCATTGCCAACCATTCTTTTTGATCCGCTTTACGCGATTTATCTTCTAAAAAAGTACTACCAAACATAATAGGCATGACTTTTTTACTCACCCTTTTCATCCCCAACCAGCGAATAGCCGTCATGAGCTTTTTGTAGCCGGGAATATTGTCAGGGTCTTCCGCATCAGCCGAAGTGTCTATTAGGGTCAAGGATTTTAGCAGCTCTGGTCTATTGATAGCGATGCGTTGTCCAACGAAGCCGCCCATCGATAGTCCGACATAATGGCAGCTGTCTATATCGAGCGCTGCTAGGAGAGCAATAGCATCATCTGCCAAGGTGTCCATGTCGTAGCCGTCTTTAGTAATTTGCGACTGGCCTTGTCCGCGAAAGTCAAAAGCGATGCAGCGATAGCGGTCCTGAAAGTGCTCGACTTGTTTGTCATAGATTCTCGTATTCCAAAGTAGCCCATGAGCAAAGACCATGACAGGTTTCTGCGTATCGTTTGGTGCGCTGTCTTCGTAATTGATATTAGCATTATTGACTTCAATAGTTGGCATAACAACTTCCTTGTATAATCGATTAAAAAATTAAGCATATGACTGCTTTTTCTTTTTAGCCCTGCCTTTCTAACGCTTTACTTCTTCCACTGATCTTTTAGCATAATTCACCAGCCACTCAGTTGACAGTCTTATTTCTGAATGAGCCGTTTTTATCGGTGCATCCTAAGAAATTAACACAGCGAGACAGATTAAACCACACTGGCGATTTGTCCTAAGCGCCCACAAAACTTGCTTTTATAATCATAGCAAGCTGCTATAGTAATCAATAGTGAATGATTTGTTACAAAACCTGCTCAGCCTTTATTTTGAATCGCCTATTACCTAACTAATTTAACTAAGGAAAGCCAAGATGTCACCGTCTCTCGTCGAGTACCAAAGCGAAAACCACATTGCCACCATTACTATGAACGATCCAAAAACGCTGAATGCCTTTAGCACGCCATTAAAAAACGCCATTATGGATGCGCTTGATAAAGCAGATAGCGATGCAGACGTACGTGTGATTGTCTTGCAAGGCAGCGGTCATAATTTCTCTAGTGGCGGTCATATCGGTGAAATGCTAGAGAACGGTATGGAGTCTGAGGCATTGGTCGCAAAGCTTGATTTTATGCTACGTGAAGTCGCAGAAGTGAGCTTAAAGCTGCGTAATATCCATAAGCCTATCATTGCTAAATTAGAAGGTGCTGTCGCTGGTGCAGGCATGAATTTGGCACTGACCTGTGATTTCCGTATCGCCGCTGATAATGCAAAGTTTGTGCAAGCCTTTGTCAATATTGGTTTGATTCCAGATGCAGGTGGTATTTACCTATTAAATCAATTAATCGGTGCGGCAAAAACGACTGAGCTTGTAATGCTCGGTGATAAGCTCAAAGCAGACGATGTCGCGCGTTTAAATTTGGTGAATGACGTAGTAAGCGCGGACGAGTTAGATGCAAGCGTACAAGCGTTAGCAACACGCCTAAGCAACTTACCGGGCAAAGCACTGGCTTCAATGAAGCATATGATTAATGTCCATGCCTTTTCTGGCTTAAACGAGGCGCTAGATATGGAAGTTGAACAACAAAACATGATGGCCGTCACCGATGATTTTAAGGAAGGCATTACCGCTTTCATGGAAAAGCGTAAGCCTGTTTATCAAGGTAAATAAAAGCCTGATAATATTTTGTTTTACACTATCATCAAAAAGGCTGCCATTAGGCAGCCTTTTATTTTTAGGTCATACAATATCAACAAAATGCCGTATTGATAATATCTTTATTTCTTAAGAATCAGAGGCAGTCTTATAGTGATGCGGTAAGGTAAATATCTTGTCAAAACCTAAGGTAAAAACAAAGGTATAAACCAAGAAAAATAACAGTAACGCGGCTTCCATCATAAAGGCGGTGATTAAACCAACATCGTACCAAATTATATAAATTGGTAAGCAAATCAACACTAAGCCACCTTCAAACCCTAAAGCATGAATACTGCGAATGAATAATGTGCGCTTTGTCACCTGCTTGCGCCGTTCCCACGCTTCAAAAACCGTATTGTAGAGAAAGTTCCAAATCACCGCTGCCAATGACACCATCACAGCGACCGGTAAAGACTCTGCCGCATCACCACCGCTGAGTTTCATCAATACAAGAGTAGAAGCAATAATAGCGATAAGCTCAAAAACAGTCACATAGAGAATACGACGTTTGAGTGGGGATAAAGTAATCAACCAAGACTCCAAAGCACTTGAGTGTAAACAAAAAAGTGCCTATCAAAGTATCGGTCCGTCCCGAGAGAAAAAAGATAGATTGAGTGCAGAGCCACGGTTTCCGCCTGCCCTTATATTATACATAAGATAACGAGAGAAACCAGTCGGTGCTTATAGCAAAAAACCCCGCATCATGACGATGCGGGGTTTATTTTTATCTTACTAATTAGCTTTAAAACCAATATTAGGTCAACTGAGCAACGTTAATTTTATCCGCTTCTTCAGTATAATCAGTCATACGGTCAAAGTTCATGTACTGATATACTTCATCACCCATGCTGTTTAGCATACCAGCATACTGCTGATATTCGTCGTTGGTTGGCAATTTACCAAGTACCGCTGCTACGGCTGCAAGCTCTGCAGAAGCAAGGTATACGTTAGCGCCTTGACCTAGACGGTTCGGGAAGTTACGGGTTGACGTTGATACCGCAGTAGAGTTCGGTGCGATACGGGCTTGGTTACCCATACATAGTGAACAACCTGGCATCTCAGTACGAGCGCCGGCTTGAGCATAAATGTTGTAATAGCCTTCTTCCATTAATTGACGCGCATCCATCTTCGTTGGTGGCGCAATCCATAGACGAGTTTTCAGACTACCTGCTGGTACGTCTTGTAGCAGTTTACCCGCAGCACGGAAATGACCGATGTTGGTCATACATGAACCAATGAATACTTCATCAATGGTATCACCAGCGACGTCAGCCAATGTTTTTGCATCGTCTGGATCGTTCGGGCAGCAAAGAATCGGCTCTTTAATCGTGCTCATATCGATGGTCATATCGATTGCATATTCTGCATCGGCATCAGCACGCATGAGGCTTGGATTAGCCAACCACTCTTGCATTTGCTCGATACGACGGCTGATAGTACGCGCATCGCCATAGCCTTCTGAGATCATCCACTTAAGTAGCGTGATGTTTGAGTTCAGGTACTCAGTCACTGACTCTTCAGATAGAGTAATGGTACAACCAGCAGCGCTACGCTCAGCTGAGGCATCAGATAGCTCAAACGCTTGCTCAGCGGTCAAGTCTTCTAGACCTTCGATTTCAAGAATACGACCATTGAATTCGTTGATTTTGCCTTTCTTATCAACGGTCAATAGACCTTCTTTGATCGCTTGATAAGGAATCGCATGGACTAGGTCACGTAGCGTGATACCAGGCTGACGTTCGCCAACGAAGCGGACACGGACAGACTCAGGCATATCAAGTGGCATCACACCAGTCGCGGCTGCGAATGCAACTAGGCCAGAACCAGCTGGGAACGAGATACCCATTGGGAAACGAGTATGCGAGTCACCACCAGTACCAACGGTATCCGGAAGTAGCATACGGTTCAACCATGAGTGAATGATACCGTCACCTGGACGTAAGCTGACGCCGCCACGGTTCATGATGAAGTCAGGTAGTGTGTGCTGCGTCTCAACGTCAACGGGCTTTGGATAAGCAGCCGTATGACAGAATGACTGCATAACTAGATCTGCTTGGAAGCCCAAACATGCCAAATCTTTTAGCTCATCACGAGTCATCGGACCAGTGGTGTCCTGACTACCAACTGTAGTCATCTTCGGCTCACAGTACATACCCGGACGTACGCCTTGCAGGCCACAAGCTTTACCAACCATTTTTTGTGCAAGGGTAAAGCCTTTACCAGTATCGGCTGGCTCTTCTGGCTTAGCAAATACGTCTGAATGACCAAGACCCATGTACTCGCGGGCACGATTGGTCAAACCACGACCAACGATTAATGGAATACGGCCACCAGCACGGACTTCATCAAGCAATGTTGGTGAATTTAGCTTGAACGTTGACAATACTTCATCAGAGTCATGCTTAGTGATTTTGCCTTCGTACGGATAGATGTCAAAAACATCACCCATGTTTAGGTTATCAACCGCTACTTTTTCGATTGGTAATGCGCCAGAATCTTCCATAGTATTGAAGAAGATAGGAGCGATGTTGTTACCTAATACTAAACCGCCACCACGTTTGTTTGGCACGTTAGGAATGTCTTCACCCATGAGCCACAGTACTGAGTTGGTCGCAGACTTACGGCTAGAACCCGTACCAACCACGTCACCAACATAAGCGAGTGGATGGCCTTTTTCTTTTAGCGCTTCGATCTGCTTCATTGGACCGACAACGCCCTCTTCGTCAGCAGTGATGCCGTCGCGAGAGTTTTTGTGCATGGCTAATGAATGCAATGGGATATCAGGACGGCTCCACGCATCTTGCGCAGGAGACAAGTCATCAGTGTTGGTTTCGCCAGTCACTTTAAACGTCGTGTAAGTGGTCTTTTCTGGTACGGCAGCACGGTTCAAGAACCATTCAGCGTCAGCCCAAGACTGCACAACTTCTTTTGCGATGTCATTACCAGCTTCGGCTTTTTCAGTCACGTCATTGAACGCGTCAAATACGAGCAATGTCTTCTTCAATGCTTCTGCTGCGTCTTGTGCAACATCGGCGTCATCTAGTGCAGCAACCAATGGCTGCACGTTGTAGCCACCTTGCATAGTGCCTAGGATTTCGACGGCTTTTTGCTTGCTGATAAGTGGTGATGATGCTTCACCCTTAAGGATAGCAGCTAAAAATGCAGCTTTAACGTAAGCAGCTTGGTCAACGCCAGCAGGAATACGGTTTTCTAGCAGGTTCATTAAGAATGCGTCTTCGCCTGCTGGTGGGGTTTTTAATATTTCAACCAACTCTGCTACTTGTTTTTCGTTCAGTGGTAGCGGAACCGTTCCTAGCTCAGCACGTTCTTCGACATGTTTACGATAAGCTTCTAACACAATAGTCGTCCTCGTCAGTTGGGGGTATTAGCACATTACGTGGGTAGTCAGTATGACAGCCTGCGTCTATATACTAGATGGAATAATTATCCGTGCAATCATAGCTTAAAACGCTCTAAATGTTAATGGCTCAGCCTTTAAAAGGCTCAATATAGGGCCATATTGGACATTTATTATAAAAATAGTACCATCAATAATATGATTGGACAGCCTTTCGCAACCAATATGCTGCGTGTCACTCTCGTCAAGCATAGCTCGATTCATAATCAAATTAATACATCGAGACTACTAGACATTTTTCAGGATATTATTTGATAAAATGTTATCTTGCTACGATAGCTTAGAGAAAATATCAATTAAAAAAATAGCGCTTGAAAAAACAGCTTTTATTAACCATATACTAAGGCATGCCCTCATTTTAAGAATGGTGATAAAAATAAGATACATTGTAGTCAAACAAGAAAAATAGCGCAGATAATATCGAGATATTAATCAGCTATTTGACGCTGTTTGGCAAAATTTAGCTATTTTTAGCCCATTTAGATGACTGTCAATTGAATTGAGGACATGCCTTAAATAAATATTAGGGATGACGACATGGACGATAGCAATATGGAAAACCACGACATAGAAAACAATGATATGAAGAATAACGCTAATTATCAAAACGGCCTTAAGGTTCGTACTGAAGTAATGGGCGAGGCACATGTTAAACGCTCGCTTGATGCGGCGACTGGATTTACCCAACCGTTACAAGACTGGATTATTGAACATGCTTGGGGTAGCACTTGGCAAGATGATTCAGTATTACCGCGCAAATATCGCTCCTTAATCACCATCGCCTTTTTAATTGCACAAAAAAGCCCGACTGAGCTGAAAGGGCACATTCGAGGTGCGATTAATAATGGCGCAACTGTCGCTGAGATTCGAGAAGTATTGATGCACAGTTTACCTTACTGCGGTGCACCTGCCACCCAAGAAGCATTTCGTGCCGCCATAGATATCCTGAATGAGTTGGATATTGATATAGATATTTAAAACTATGGTTGCAAGCGCAATCGTAGTAGTCTTAAAACAGTAGTCTTAAAACAGTAGTCTTAAACCAGTAATTTTAAAACAGTACTTTGAATCAGTAACCTTAAAAGGTCAGTTAAACAATATTGATTAAAAATCGACCTCTAAATTTCTGCTATAATAGTTCAACTCATAAAATATACTGATAATTCCATAAACCCTTACTATATAGAGGGTTAAGAGATAATTTATTATGACAACTGCCGTACAAACACATGTGCCTGCAGCTAAGGCCAAACCTAGAAAAGCCATCCAAGGCGAAAAGCTACGTGGCTATGATAAAGTTGCGCGTATCCCAATTAAAGTGATTCCGACCGTCGAGGCGAAGAAAAAGCCAGATTGGATTCGGGTTAAGATGTCCTCGCCTGCTGAAGTGGCACGTATCAAAGCCACCTTGCGTGAGCAAAAGCTCTATACCGTCTGTGAAGAAGCCGCTTGCCCTAACCTGCCGCAGTGCTTCGCTGATGGTACGGCGACCTTTATGATTATGGGTGATATCTGTACCCGTCGCTGCCCGTTCTGTGACGTCGGCCATGGTCGTCCGAATGAGCTAGATGCAGATGAGCCGCGCCACACTGCCGAGACCATTTTAGGCTTGCAGCTAAAATATGCAGTAATCACCTCTGTGGATCGTGACGATTTAAAAGATGGCGGCGCGGCGCATTTCGTTGAAGTACTTAATGAATCAAGAGCGCTTAGCCCGAATTGCCTCATTGAAATATTGGTGCCAGATTTCCGTGGGCGTATGGAAGTGGCTTTAGACCTACTGACAGAAACCCCACCAGATGTCTTTAACCACAACATTGAAACGGTTCCGCGTCTGTACAAAGCCTTCCGCCCAGGCTCTGACTATCAACATTCATTAGATTTGCTCAAGCTCTATAAAGAGCGTCGCCCTGATATCGCGACCAAGTGCGGTTTTATGGTTGGCCTTGGTGAGACGGAAGAAGAAATCTATGCACTGCTTGATGATCTAAAAGCACATAACGTCGATATGATTACGGTTGGCCAGTATCTACAACCTAGTAAAAACCACGCGCCAGTTGATCGTTATGTCCATCCAGACGAGTTCCAGCGTTATATGGACTACGGCAAAAAGATTGGTTTCTTTAACATTTGGGCAGGCCCGATGGTACGCTCAAGCTACTTTGCCGATCGTCAATACTATGGTGAAGATTGCCCAGCGCCTATCCGTAGCAAAAAAGCCTTAGAAGCCGAAGGCAAACTTGGTTGTTAAGTGTCAGGTTTTAATGAGCTAAAGCTTAAACATTAAGCTAAGCATGTAAAAAGGGTGAATAACAATTTATGTTATTCACCCTTTTTTTTAACTTTAATGAACCTGTAAAGCCTCCAAACCCAACGCTTTACACGGTTAAAGTTGGCGTTGGCTTGCCAGCTGTTTTTATATTGAATATAGCAATACTAAGGACAATGACGCCGCCTAATAATCCCGTGGTAATCTCAGGATAAATCAGTAATAAAGCGCCAATAGCCAATATAATACGCGTCACCGAATTCATAGTACCTTTAAAATACCCCTCCAGCGCCGAGCTTAAGGCAATAACACCCGTGATCGAAGTGACTACGACCGTGATGATAGCGATAATAGGCGGCAATGGGAAATCTTTCGCTGTGACTGCCAGACCCGTAGGATCTATCATCAACATCGTCGGATTATAAATAAACATAAACGGCACGATAAATCCGGCAAGTGCCAGTTTGAGCGACAAAAACCCTGTTTTCATCGGATCACCGCCGGATATGCCTGCACCGGCAAAAGCAGCCAAACACACAGGCGGCGTAATATTGGCAAAAATACCAAAGTAAAAGACGAACATATGCGCTGACAAAATCGGAATATCAAACCCTGCTAAAGCTGGTGCTGCCATCGTTGCCGTAATGATATAAGCAGGAATAGACGGTAGTCCCATGCCCAATACCATCGAGGCAAGCATCGTTAAAATCAGCGTGAAAAATAGCGACCCTGCACCAAGTGTGACAATTGATGAGGTCATCACCGTTCCAAAGCTGGTCAAACTCACAACTCCGATGATGATACCGACGACCGCACAGGCAGCCATCACGGCGAGCGACTGACGAGCACCATCTTCTAGCGCACCCAAAATATCAGAAAAACCCATTCTGGTCTCTTTGCGCAGCATACTAACCACGACGGTAAAACCAATGGTATATGCCGCTGCATAGCCGACGGGCACGTTTTTGATTAATAAGAAGACCAAAAAGACAATCGGTAGCAGCATATGACCGCGTGCTTTTAAGACTTCTTTGACTGCTGGTAAGTTTTCTTTGGCAATGCCTTTTAAGTCACGACGACCAGCGCGAAAATGCACCTGCGCGATAACGCCAAGATAATATAATATCGCTGGTAATAATGCCGCTAGCGCAATCGTACTGTACGGTAACCCTGTCGTCTCTGCCATGATAAAGGCACTGGCACCCATAATCGGTGGCAATATCTGCCCACCCACAGAAGCGCTCGCCTCTACTGCACCTGCAAAGTCTTTATGATAGCCAACCTTTTTCATCAGAGGGATGGTAAAGGCACCAGTGCTGACCACGTTCGATAAAGCAGAGCCATTAATACTACCCATAAAGCCACTGGAGATGACCGCCACTTTTGCCGGACCTCCTTTTTTATGACCTGCAATGGCCAATGCCAAATCATTAAATAGCTGTCCCATTCCAGAACGTGCTAAAAATGCACCAAAAAGAATGAATAAGAAGATAAAAGTGACCGATGCACCAATCGCAACAGAATATAAACCTTCGGTTTTTAGAAATAATTGACCAAAAATATCACCCATGTCATAAGGACGAGTCAGTAGCCGGTCTGGCATAAAATCCAAATGACTGACAAATGGATAGGCCAAAAATATCGATGCTAATATAGGCAAAATCCAACCAGTGATACGCCGACTGCCTTCAAGTACACAGATAACGGTGATAATAGAAAATATCACATCAACCTGATTGGCCATGCCACCACGCGAGGTCACAATGTCTTGGTACTCGTATATGAGATAGGCCATCCCAGATAAGGACAGCGCAAACCAAATCCAGTCATACCAAGCCACCCGCTGTCGGCTGCTTTTTTTACTGGCTGGAAAAATAAGAAATATTAAAGCAAATCCAACACCAACATGCACAGAGCGTTGTAACAGCGCAGGCATGGGATTAAAAGTGATATACAAATGAAAAAGAGAATAAAAAATGCAAATTGCAGCGATAAAATACTTCACTGGTCCTTGAGTGATATGGCGCGTGATGGACTCTCGGTCGTACTTTTCTAATATGGCTTTATTATGGGCTTGCGCCTCAAGCTCAGCGTCGACATTAGTCTCAACGTCAGGATGAGAATGTATAGGCGAGTCGCTATCGTTATTGATATGGTTATCTGACATCGTTGTCAAATTATCGTGATCCGTCACTTGGGAGTTCATGACACAAGTCCTTGTTAAATCTATCAATGAAACCATACGCTGTCGGCATGATCGTTACTTCAGAATAGTCTGGCACCCAGCGGTGAATGCGTATCCGATAGTTACCATAGTCAATCTCACCTTTGGTAAGCCGTGAGACCACCCAATTAAGCTTGGGCAGTTTCTCATTGATTTGATAACCCAGATAGCCAGGTTTTTGTATGGGAGCAAGCGCCTCAGTAGAGGGTGTACCTGCGCCAAAAGCTTCAAAATAAGTGGTGGTCAGCAGCAGTTCAGCGTCTTCTGTACTGCTGCCGTCTATACGCTGATACTGTTCTTCCCACCATTGTTTTTCTACAGAATGTATCCAGCGCAATTGAAAGTCAGGCTCGACGAAATAGCAAACCTTGTCATTAGCACCGTCAACACCTGCGACGCGAACTTCCACCACAGGCTGACGGACAAAGAGATGCCACAGCATAAAAAAAACCAGCGCAGCAATGAGCACTGCGCCAGCTATTAACCATAATGTCTTATTTTTAGTAACCATAACTGCTTATTTAGCGGCTTGTTCATCATAGTATTTTTTGGCGCCAGGATGGATAGGTGCAACCATGCCTTCACGAGCCGTCTCTAAGCTAATATCATTGGCCGCTTGGTGTGCTGTTTTTAGGCCGTCTAAATTATCAAATAACGCTTTGGTCAACTTGTAACCATCTGCTTCAGACAACTCAGAGCTTACCAATAGAGCATTCATAATCGCTGCGGTTGGAATCGCGGCGTCATTGCCATAAGTGCCAGCAGGAATCTCAAAGGTTTTAAAGTAAGGCTTACTTGCAATGATTTCTTTTAGCTTGTCTTGATTAATGGTGATTAACTGTAAGTCCAAGCCCTGCTCTAGCTCCATCAATGAAGAGTTCGGTAGACCACTACTAAAGAAAGCTGCTTCAATTTTACCCGCTTTCATGCCATCCGCCGCTTCAGAAAAACCCAAATAATCGACAGTGATATCATCGTACGTGATACCGAAACCTTCTAATAACGTTCGAGCATTGACTTCTGTGCCAGAGCCTTGATCGCCCACAGCGATACGCTTACCACGTAAGTCTTCAATATTTTTGATGCCAGATTTTTTGGTGGTGACGATTTGCACCACATTAGGGTACAAGACCGCAATTTGTTGGATGTTGGTAATTGGCTTATCAAAGTTGTTTTTGCCTTCGACCGCGTCGGTGACCACATCACTGAGCGCCAATACCATGTCGACTTTACCTTGGGTCAATAGATTGACGTTTTCGACTGAAGCGCCGGTGGTTTGCGTCTTTGAGTTCACCCCAAAGGTTTTGACATAGACTTCTGATAATGAAGTACCAATGATGTTGTAAGGGCCAGATGCTCCGCCAGTAGCGATGGTAAGAAACTTGGTATCCAGCTTGTCGGCGGCAGTGTCAGTAGCAGCGCTATCTGTTGCCGTACTGTCAGTATTTTCTGAACTTGGTGATGAGCATGCGGTTAGGCCTAAAGTGGCGCTTAGCATCGCTGATAAAAATAACGGAGATTTTAGAGAGTTGAACATTGCATTCATCCTTGAAATAATCGATTTAATACCTCTAACGGCATCACTATATAAATATTAATGCGTTACAGACCTGTAATAGTATAGCAATTCCCACCATAAATAAACCAAAGCCTTTTATGTCTCAAAACCTTGTAGATAAAGCAACTTGAGTTAAAAATAGCGATTCGGAGTATTGATATTTGTTTAGTAAAGTTCTGCTATGCGAAACAAAGTTTCATTATTCAAGCTATTTAAACAAAAATTAAGCACAGTGTAAACCTTTATCATCGTCTTAATAGCATCAAGGTTATTTATTACGGAGTCAAAAAATGCTTACCAAGAATGAATAGGGCGTGTCTTCAGTTCACTCGATAGTCATCTAAATGGGTTAAAAATGGCTAAATCTTGCCAAACATCGTCAAATAGCTAGTTAGTATCCCGATATTGTCTGCATTATTTTGCTTGTTTGACGGCAATTTATCTCATTTTTACTACCATTTTTGAAATGAAGACACGCTTTAAACTATATTTCTGCATTTATTTTGTGTCTGTAATAGATAGTCTCTTAGGATTAACTGTACCTTAGAAAAACATTCTAAATAACTGAAAATCAACGAATAATAATACTACCCTTATCGAAAGCGGCTACACTAGCAAGCTAGGATATGGTCAATACCATATAAGTTATATACGCTGTCAGGCTCGATTAATCTACTATTGCGAGTACTTTCACTCGTCTTAATAGTCTCCAAGTTATATAGAACTGACTATCGTGCTATATTTTGAAACCATAGTTTAGAATCGAAAATAATGATATCTCTCTTATAAAAAAAGGATTGACCGATGAGCACCGAATTTACGCCGCAAGAAGGCTCTTGCGCTTGTTATAGCAACACTTATACGATTAACCATACTCCGATAGCTCGCTTTATTTGTCACTGCACTATCTGTCAGGACTATACGGGTAAGGCTTATAACGATGTCACGGTTTTGTTTAAGTCAGATCTCAGCGAAATGGACATCAATAAAACGCGTTTTCGTCGTTGGAAAATGCCACCGAATATCAGCCGTGGACTGTGTAAGCGCTGTCATAAGCCCAGTATAGAGATGGCTGTGGGCGGTGCTCTGGTCTTCATTCCTACCGATAACTATCCTAATGCAGCCGCTCTACCTGAACCGACGATGCATCTGTTTTACAATCGCCGCGTTAAAGATGTGGATGATAATCTGCCTAAATATAACGGTGTTGTGCAAAGTCAGACAATGGCGGTTAAGGAGCTGGCTCAAGGAATGTATAAGAGAGTCACTAAGCGCTAGCAGTATCCGTTCAAAAGACTAGTTATCTTCCTTATTAAGTTTTTTTAGTTAAATACCTATTGTCAAACATCTGGAAACGTTTTATGACTTTAAAAGAAGAAGACACTGTAAAACACTCTGCTGACATCGCTATTATTGGCGGTAGCGGTCTGTATCAAATGCAGGACTTAACGAATAAACGCAGCATTAGTGTCGCAACCCCTTATGGCAAACCTTCTGACGATATCGTCTTAGGGGAATTGAATGGTGTGACCGTTGCTTTTTTGACCCGTCATGGTCAAGGGCATAAATTTACACCTTCTAAAGTACCTTATCGCGCCAATATTTATGCGCTAAAAACTCTAGGCGTGCGCTATATCATTTCAGTATCAGCGGTGGGTTCATTGCAAGAAGAGCTTAAACCGTTAGACATGGTCGTCCCTGATCAAATGATCGACATGACTAAACATCGTGCCAGCACATTTTTTGGTAAAGGTGCAGTTGCGCATGTCTCGATGGCGGATCCTTTATGCCCGAAAGTCGCTGATATTCTGAATCGCGCTTACACTCAAGCGAATATCAATGAAGGGCAATGTCATGCACAAGCGACTTATGTGTGTATCGAAGGCCCGCAATTCTCGACTCGTGCAGAGTCACACTGGTATCGCCAAATGAACGCTGACATCATCGGCATGACGAATATGCCAGAAGCCAAGCTGGCGCGGGAAGCTAGCATCGCTTACGCAACTTTAGCTTTGGTCACAGATTTTGATAGCTGGCATCCTACTGAAGAAGACGTCAGCGCCGATTATGCGATTCAAAACCTCATGAAAAATGCCGATAATGCTCAATCAGTCATTAAAGAAGCGGTTGCTTTGTTAGCCGTTGAACAACCTAAATCAATTGCTCATCATGCGCTTGCTCAAGCGTTAGTGACACCTATTGAAGCGATGAGTATTGAGGTTAAAACTAAACTTGCAGCGCTGTTGCCCGAGTAAAATTAAAGGTAATATCAAAAATAATATAAAAAGTAGTATTAATTCTATTCGCATAAAAAAGCCATCAAACTGTTTGATGGCTTTTTTGGTTTAAGCAAGAGAAGGAAAAATAAGTCAAAAATTAGCAATTTCGTCACCATCAAGCCAGCCTTTAGGCAAATACTGCAAATCTTCAGGCTCATCAATATCAGGCAAAGAGTCTAAAAAGGCCAATGACCAGTTTAATTCTGCCAAGCGCTGTTGAGTAATCTTTGCTACGCTCGGCGTGCTCCATTGGATATCATTAAATAAACGAGCAGCAACTTGTTTAAAGCCAAACAGCACATAACCGCCATCAAAGGCTGGTATCATCACGCTATCCTGAGTGTCTAATCGCTGTGCAGCCCGTTGAATGATGATAGAACTAAGGCTAGGACAATCTGTGCCTATCAAAATCACTTGCTTAAAACGCGCTAATGCTTGTTGACTCGCCGTGAACATACGCAAACCCAAATCACCATCTGCTTGCTCTGACCATCGCAGCGAGTCAGGCAAACCAAGCGTTTGCCAGCATGGATCGCTTGGCGCAGGGCTGACACACAGCTCAATGCTAAAGCCCGTAGCCACAGCTTGCTCGATACTATGTAAAAGTAATTGCCGTGCCATTCTCGCTGCACCATCAATGCCAAGCGCAGGTTGCAAACGGGTCTTTGCCATGCCCTGTGCAGGGAATTTTGCAAAAATAATAATTCAGGTTTTTTGATTTTGAGTCATATTGAAATTTTTCTATTATTTATAATAACGCGCGTTAATGTTATCAGCCGACACGCCACGCCAATAATCAAAACGTAACTGCCACATTAAGACAATCGTCCGCCATGTGCCATACTGCTGCCAACGTCTTGCTGATGTGATGACTTTATTTTTCAGACAAGCAGGTTTAGCAATACCTTTTAGTTGCTTGCATAATTCAACATCTTCCATCAACGCTTGATTAGGATAGCCGCCCATTTGCGCAAATAAAGATTGACTGATAAAAATAGCTTGGTCGCCTGTAGCGATATGAGTTAAACGTGAGCGCCAATTAATCATGGCACTGACCACCCAAAGCATCGGCTGACGACTATTTAGCTGCACATCAAAACGTCCCCAGTTTGCTAGTGTCATCGCCCTAGAAATACTATCGATAGCGTCAATTGGCAACCGCGTATCGGCATGTAAAAATAGCAAAACATCGCCAGTGGCTAATGCTGCACCCGCATTCATTTGCCGCGCACGCCCTGCTTTGGACGTAATAACTTGCCAATCAATTTTACACTCACTGCCAAGCACTAACTCATTAATAAAACTTCGAACGATGCCAATAGAATCATCGTTTGAGCCCCCATCGACCAAGATAACTTGCTGTGGCATTGGCTTTAGACTGTTAATATTGGCAAACAAATGAGGCAAATTATTCGCCTCATTTATTACTGGAATAATAATAGAAACCGTAGCTATAGCGGTCATAATTGGCAGTGCTCGCTGTTATGTTTTATCAGTATTATTTCTTATTCAGATTCCAATTATAGCTAGTATAGTCGATCTTAGTTTTGCCACTTTTTAAATCAGCGCTTTGCGATTTATTAAGCCCTAAAGATGAGCTATAACGAGCTAAGAATCCTTCCAAATCTTTGGTACCGCGCCAATTCGACTCAAAGTCTTCTTTATACCATTTAAAAATGGGAGAAACCTCAAGCGTGCCGCCTTTAAGACGGTTACGACTACTATCTGCGAGGAATTTACTTGTGACTTGCTCTAATTGCTTATCCAGTTTGCTACCGGTAAAAGCATCATTTAATAGCGCAGGACAGCCGATGCTAGCACAATTCACCGCAAAGTGAATGCGCGGTTCATTATAGCGTTTAGAGCCACGGATTAGATTGTGCTCGATGTCATCAAGTGAACGCTTTTTGCCTAATAGCGTGACAAAATCTTGTTTCCATGGCGAGCCAAATATCCCACCGATATCTTTGATCGATTTGAGATTCGGATACTTAGTCAGTATCAACTCTACCGTGCCAGCATTGTAGACGTTAATCAAAAATGCCAACTGCTCATCTTTACTCCAACCATTGAACTCTGATTGACTGACTTTGCTAGTTGCTGCCATATAGCTATCAAGCTTGCTTTGATCCGCTTTCATACCGTTATAATTAACGACCGAGGCTTTACCACCATTGGTCATAGTGACATTTTTACTCAGCAAGCTATCCCAAGTACTATGATTAAAATCAGCATAACTTGCTATACTAGCCAATAGCACAGAAGTAGCTACTGCTGTCTTAATCAGTAAACGCTTGCTTGAAAAACTACCTGTACTCTTACTTATGTTATTAAAGATGTTCATAATTAACTCTGTTTAGATCGAGGATGTTTTTGCTATTGTCTGCCCTGCTGTCTCTTCTTCCAGCGCGCCACCGCAGCTACTTCCCTGTCCTGCTGTACAGCCATAGCAGTGATCTGCAATCGCAATATCATCGCCAGTAGGATTTTGCGTTAATAAATCGCTCAGATGCCGACGGGACTTGTTGGGTACTGGAATCTCTAACTGCTGGTTAAAGTCACAATCAAATAACTCTCCCAGCCAATTGACACTGATCGTCGAGCGGCACATGACTTCGGCTAAATTGCCAGCCACGTAATTGGCCTTGAGCAAGTCCATATAGAGATGGAATTGTTTTTTGGCCAATAGCACCGCACCAAAGCGCTGAATCGGCATATTGGTCAAAGCAAATAACTGATGAAATTCGATATCGAAATGTTCTTTTAGCTCACGTTTATAGTCCGCCTCTAGCTGTTGCTGATTGGGCGGTAGCGTGGCGCCTTGCGGGTTATAAACGAGGTTCAGCGTTAAGTTTGAGCCAGCTTTGCCATAACCTAAGGCATTGAGCTTATGCAGTCCCAATATACTGTCGTCAAACGCACCCTTGCCGCGCTGCTTATCGACGTTTTCTAATGAATAACAAGGCATTGATGCCACCACGTCGACTTCATTGTCTGCCAAAAACTGCGCCATATCCTCATAGCCTTCTGCCATCAGAATCGTTAAATTACAGCGATCAATCACTTTGACACCCAAAGCGCGCGCGGCGGTAACCAGATACTTAAAGTCTTCATGCATCTCAGGCGCGCCACCGGTTAAATCAAGCGTATCCATATCTTGTACTTTTAGTACGTCCAGTATCAGCTCGACCAGCTCACGCGACATCATCTCCGTACGATAAGGACTGGCTGCCACGTGGCAATGTACGCAGGACATATTGCACAAATAGCCCATGTTCACTTGTAGCGTAGTTGACTCACGACGTTTGATGGCTGGAAAGTCAGTAAATTCGAGTAGTTCAATGGTAGATTTCATAAAATTATAGAATCCGTGTTGTGATATTTACTCAACTGCTTAGGGTCTGTTTACTATTCTTCTAATCGATTTGCAGTTAAGATCAAGTTTATCTAATCAATGATACCCTATTATGTCACTAGCATTTTTAATCATTGTGTATTCAATAAATATATTCAATCTTTATAAGCTATCGAAAATATGTTGAGAGAATAGCTCGCAGTATTAGTGCCAGTCATAGTTGAATTCAAATTATTACGATACAAGAAAGCTGGGTGTAAGCGATACATGAGCACGCTTAGCGAGGATAACGGTGTGGCGGATTTATATGGATTTGACTATAGCTTAATTTGCATTGACGAAACGCTTATCAATATAGCGTTTAAGATACCAAACCCAGCGACCTTGCAAACTCACACTGCCCCAACTGGCAATGGCATACTTATCGCCACAAGATAATAAATACAAAGTGCGATTTTTGGGCTGATAGCTTTGTAAGGGTTTATTTTGATCTACCATAAAAGTTAATAAATTATCTGCTGCGACTGCACCGCCATGTACGGCATGAACCCCTGAGTGCGCGACATCTTTATCCACGCGCGTTGCCACATCACCGACGGCGAATACATTATTATGAGAGACACTTTGCTGCAGCGCATTTACTGCGATAAAGCCGTTGTCAACTGTGGCAATATCCGTACTGGCTGTCCACGCTGCACCAGTCACGCCAGTGGCAGCGATAACCGCATCCATTAAAAAGGATTGCTGCAATGACGCTCTCTCAGTAATCAATGTCCCACTCTGATAGGCGATGGCGCGCTCGTAGATAACTTCAATACTCAGACGATTAAGCTGCTTGATAACACGATGTCTAAACTTTTGATTAAAACCAGCCAATAGCACATCACCGCAGATTAAAAACACTTGATGATTCGGGTGAATACGCTGCAAGGCGACTTGGGCAGCCATAACCAGCTCGATTGCCGCTGCGCCAGCCCCGATAATAGCCAATTGATAATGTGCTGAGCGCTGAGCGGTAGCAAGCACTTGCGACCACTGATTCACAAAGCTATGTAACGGACGAATCGCAATGACACTATTAGTGTCAGCATTATTAGTTTCAGCATTATTAGTGTCAGCATTATTTAACCAGTGCATATCCGTATCCGCGCCAGTGTTTAACGACACTACCTCATAGCTATGATCATAGTCGTCAGCGGTCATGACTCGCTGTGATTTGGCGTCTATCTTTACGATTGGCTGCTGAATGAAATGCACGCCAGCCTGCTTGCATTGTGCCGCAATATCTATACGGATATCATCTAGTATATAGTGCCCCGCCATCCAGCCAGGCAACATACCTGAATAGATCGACTGCGGTTGCTCGCTGATTAATGTGATATCCGCATTTATTAGAGGCGTCCCACGGATTCGACGCAACAGACCAATATGCGCATGACCAGCACCTACCAAGAGCAACTTTTTTAAGGGCATTATTTTTATAGGTATATTTTTTATGGGCATTTTATCGCTCAATGTTTTTGATACTTTTAAATAGTTTTGACTGGTTTACTAGGGTGTACCAACGCTGGAAACTTAGGAAAGATAAAAACGCTATCGAAATTAAAACATAAGTTAAAAGCATTTAAAGCAAGACTATTGTACGATAACGACGCCGCAGTAAATAATATTGACCTGATAAGGCTTTATGATTAAATTGATGGTAGCAATCATTCATCCCAATTATAAAACCTGACTGGCTGCTTAATTTGTAAATAAGTCATATTGACCATGCATTTAGCACCCATCGCTCAATGCTTAAAAAATTTAGAAACAGTCTGTTTTCATTCTCTAACCATGCAAGGATTCTACGCTTATGAGTACCTCTGATATGAGTACCTCTGACCAGATCACCTCTTCTGACAATACCCACTATCTGAATCATACATTTTTTGAGCCGCGTGATAGTGATAAAAAAATTAAGGCCACTTTACTAATCGTCCACGGCATGTCAGAACACAGCGGTCGCTATGCGGACTTTGCTCAGTTTTTGGCTGATAATGGTATTGCAGTAGCAACCTACGATCAGCTCGGTCATGGTCAAACGGTAAAAACAAAGGCTGATTTGGGATTTTTTGGCAATGAGCATCCAGTGCAGTCTTTATTACAAGACGTCATCGTTATGGCTGATAGCCTAAAATCGCGTCATCCTCATGTGCCGCACTTTGTTATGGGTCACTCTATGGGCTCGTTTATCGTCCGTAATGTACTCAAACATCACGCACAAGACTTTGCTGGGGCCATCTTAATGGGCACTGCAGACGCCAACCCATTGACCAAAGTACTATTACCTATTAATAAACTATTGGCCAAAGCGGCACCAAAAAAACCAAATACTGTATTTGCTAAAGTAATGAACAAAGTACTGAATAGCAAACTTGATAACCGTATTTCTGACTCGCAGTTTGCGTGGATCAGTGAAAATCCCGCCAATATCGCCGCTTATGAAGCCGATCCACTCACCGGTTTTGACTTTACTAACAATGGTTTTATGACGCTATTCACCTTGATGACAACAGGTCTCCATAAAGGCTGGGCTGCGACGATTGCAAAAGACTTTCCCCTGTTCTTTGTCAGTGGCAAAAGTGATCCCATCGGTGATATGGGCAGCGGCATTCGCAACATTGTCAGTCGCCTAAAGAAACAAAACTTCAATAATGTGGAAGTAAAGCTCTACCCAAACATGCGCCATGAGCCCCTTCACGAGCAGGCGAACAAGGTGGTGTATCACGATATATTAGAATGGATAGAGCGCAATAGCCCATCTGTCTAAATGGCATTACTTATTATCAATACAGACCTTTGCGCCCAACTTATTTGCTAAAAGTCGTCAAATTAGCGACAATGTGGCAGGCAATATTTTTAGTCGATTTTTGACGCTATCTTTAACTATAAGATTCATTTATTTACTTTTCATTCATCTTAGGAATTTTTATCCATGTCATTACAACAAACCATCGAACAAGCCTTTGAAAACCGCAACGAATACAGCCCATCTACTATGCCACAAGATGTGCGTGATGCTATCGAGCAAGTGCTTGAGCAGTTAGATAACGGTACACTGCGAGTTGCAGAAAAAAAGGATGGCGAGTGGGTCGTCAATCAGTGGGCAAAAAAAGCCGTCTTACTATCGTTCCGCTTAAACGATAATTACGTGCAAGCCGCTGGTGAGCACATACAGTTTTATGACAAGGTGCCAACTAAGTTTGCCAACTGGACCGAAGCACAGTTCAAAGAAGCTGGCGTACGCGTAGTGCCACCAGCCGTGGCCCGTAAAGGCTCATACATCGCAGCCGGTGCGGTATTGATGCCGTCGTATGTTAATATTGGCGCGTATGTCGATCAAGGCGCGATGGTAGATACGTGGGCGACCGTAGGTTCATGTGCTCAAATCGGCAAAAACGTGCATCTGTCAGGTGGTGTTGGTATCGGCGGTGTATTAGAGCCATTACAAGCCAATCCAACGATTATTGAGGACAACTGCTTTATCGGTGCGCGTTCTGAAATCGTTGAAGGCGTTATCGTTGAAGAAGGCTCAGTCATCTCGATGGGTGTATTTATCGGTCAGTCAACGCGTATTTATGATCGCGAAACGGGCGAGATTCATCGTGGCCGTGTACCAGCAGGCTCAGTTGTCGTACCAGGTAGCCTACCATCAGAAGATGGCACACACAGCTTATATGCTGCTATCATCGTCAAAAAAGTCGATGCACAAACCCGTGCTAAAACATCAGTAAATGAGTTATTACGTTTAGCCTAAATATGTACAGCGTATAATCATTTAGCACGTACAATCATTGTTTTACATAAAGATGCTGGAGTCATCCTCCAGCATCTTTTTTGCAGCTTAATATAGGCTGTTGCGTTATAATCCATTTTTTTGATTTGGCTTTATCCAAACGCAAAACTCCCATACCAGAACCTGCCTTTTTATTACGATTGATAAATGCTTAATCTCATTATCAATCTTTAACTGTATTTGACATATTATGAGTGAATCACTATTACGCACCGCCGCCATTCCTGTCACTGATCCTGAAGCAGGTCTACGTTTGACAGAAATCTTCTATTCTTTGCAAGGTGAAGCACTGACCTCAGGCTTGCCGACGATATTCGTACGCTTGACCGGCTGCCCGCTGCGCTGTGTTTATTGTGATACCGAATATGCCTTTACGGGCGGCGAACGTCAGTCGCTAGAAGCCATTATAGAGACCATCAAAAGCTATCCTTGCAAGCGTATTTGTCTGACGGGTGGCGAACCATTAGCACAGCCGAATGCCATTGAACTGATGAAGCGCTTACTGAGTGATGATTATGAAATCTCGCTTGAAACTGCAGGCGCGCTCACGGTAGAAAACGTACCGCCAGCAGTCAGTAAAGTGATGGATCTCAAAACGCCAAGCTCAGGCGAAGTCGATAAAAACCTATGGTCAAATCTGGACTATCTGACTCAGCATGATCAGCTTAAGTTCGTCATCATGAACCATGCCGATTATGAGTGGGCAAAAGCTATGTTGATCGAGCATAAGCTAAATGAATTGGTCAGCACCGTTTGGTTTTCTCCGATGTTTAATGTCGCAGACGATATTGACGAAGAGGCCAGCCCCGATGTGCCAGTATTGGCGCGCGAGTTGGCTGAATGGATATTGGCCGATGCCCTGCCCGTGCGCTTTCAATTACAACTGCACAAAATCATCTGGGCAGATGCCAAAGGCAAATAGAAAAGCACATAAAAAAGCAGGTAAAAACCGCTAAACGAACCGACATATAGCCGACGGTAAGGATTCAAGGATGGTCAAACTCATTTTACTCGGCTTGTTGGCGGGTGCGTTCTTTAGTTCCACTTTTATTTTAAACGAGCTGATGAGTGATGCAGGTGGTCACTGGTTTTGGTCAGCCAGTCTCCGCTATGTCTTTATGTGGCTGATTATCACCGCTATTATCGTTATGCAGCATGGTTTTAGTCGTATCAAAGAATTGGCGATTATCTTTCGTCAGCATTGGCGCTTTTGGTGTATCACTGGCAGTATTGGTTTTGGTATCTTTTACACGGGCATCTGTTATGCCGGTGATCATGTCGCCGGTTGGGTGGTGGCGGCGACATTTATGTTTACCGTGGTGACTAGCCTCCTCGTCCTACTGGCATTTGGGCAACGCTTTGACAAAAAATTCATTTTTTACGCCATACTGGTATTCATCGGAGTGATACTGGTCAATGTCAGCGAAGGTCTGCGCGCTGCTGCGCTCGGAGGTACAAATGCCACCCCAATGGCAGAGATGCTACTGTATGGTGCGCTGCCTGCACTGATAGCCGCTTTTAGCTATCCAATCGGCAATCAGTTGGTCTGGCAGGTATCTCACAACGCTCGCAAGCATAGCGCTGCGCTGCATAAGGTCAGAGAAAACAGCCTTCTGCAAAGTACTATTGACACTCATAACCAACCACTCGTCACAGAAGCCTACGCTTTACCTGTCGATAGCACTCACTCAGCGGATGCTGATAGTTCTAGTATCAAAACCGACACTGATATTGACCCTGAAAAGCTAAAAGCCAAAACGGCGGCTGAAACGCACTCACCCTTACAAACCTTGATTGCTCGTATCCCCGCTATCGAAACGGTGCTGCTGCAAAATGCCTTTAATAAAGTATGGCTAATGACTCTAGGTAGTTTGCCATTTTGGCTGGTTTTAGGCATTATAGTGCGTCCTGAGTTACCCGAAAGCACACAGCTGTTCAATACTTTGCTCGTGGCTCTGTTAGCAGGGGTAGCAGCAACCAGTATTTTTTTATATGCGCGCGAACAAGCCGTCACCTCCAGTGAAGTGGCGGGCGTTGATTCTACCCAAGCCAGCGAGGTGATATTTGCCTTGATTGGCGGTATATTATTACTCAATAACGAGATACCTTCGGCACTGGGGTTGGTAGGTATTGGATTGATTATGTTGGGATTGGTACTATTTGCCAAAGATGGGTGAGACCAAAATAACGCTATGATGAATAATTTTATTTTTCCTGATATTCTGCTGTATTTGCTCGATATGGTTGGCGTGATTGCTTGTGCTATCGCCGGTACTTTGCTCGCTCAGCATAAAGGCTTTGATATTGCTGGCTGCATCTTAGTTTCAATGGTCAATGCCATTGGCGGTGGTACGCTACGTGATATGGCGCTAGATCGTCATCCGCTATTTTGGATGTCAGATCTCAACTATGTGATTGTCATCACTATCACCTCCCTTATCCTGCAGATCTTTTTTCATCTCTATCATAAGATTGATAACGCCCTCAAACTCTTTGATGCTATTGGGCTAGCAGCCTTTAGTGTCATCGGTTTTAAGATAGCATTGACCCAAGATATGTCACCAGTGATTGCCATTATGATGGGCGTTTGGACAGCCATTATTGGTGGTATGCTGCGTGATATTATTTGTAATGAGATACCGTTGGTGCTGCAGCGCGAGATTTATATCTCTGCCAGTATCGCAGGCTCGGTCACTTATCTGCTGCTTGACAGTTTGGGCATGGATGCTGGATTGAATGAATTTGTGATGCTGGGCGTTATCTTTGCCGTACGGATGTTAGCGCTGCGCTTTGATTGGCATCTTCCTTCTATTCGCTTGGTTAAATAAGACCAGTTTATAGGGTTTAAAAAGTAAGCGCTGTTGTATTGGGGTCTGTTGAACATTCAAATGTGGCACTGGCAGTGGCTATTTTTTAGACAATACGCAGTGAAATTTTTGACGCCTAGTCATTCTAGGTTAGATAATTTCGCCATGTATTGGCAAAAAATAGCCCTGCCCTGAAAGGCTGATACTAAAATCACCCCAAACGTTGTTGTAAACCTAGCTAAGGTCTCGACATTATCGTCGGTTTACGCCTGATTTGATAAAAGGTTTGGGACGATTTTAGCAATCAGCAGTCCTAATATTTGAATGTTCAACAGACCCTGATTTACAATGATTATATAATTATCATAAAAACTTACTGAGACTCGCTCATGTTGACTATCGCATTGGATCCTACGGAACTGATCACGACGTTCGACCCGCGTTCTTTGCTCTACTTGTTTGACATGATTGGCATTGTGGCCTGTAGTATTTCAGGGACGATACTGGCAAAACATAAAAAGTTCGACGTCTTTGGCTGTTTATTGGTGTCGATCGTCACTGCTATCGGCGGCGGCACCGTCCGTGATGTGATTTTGGATCGTCATCCGCTGTTTTGGATGGTAGATATGAGCTATCTGACCGTCATTACCTTCTGCTCATTAGCAACGCAAATATTTTTTCATCCCAACTCAAGGCGCGTTGATAAGTTCCTCAAGCTCTCCGATACCATCGGTCTGTCTGCCTTTACCCTAATTGGTATCAAGGTTGCTGATAGCATGGGCACCAATGTACCCGTGGCATTATTACTTGGGGTGATTACGATTATTGTCGGCGGTATCATCCGCGATATGATCTGCAACGAGATTCCGCTGGTATTGCAGCAAGAGATTTATATCACGGCGGCTTTGACGGGCGGCATTCTCTACTTTGCCCTGCACAACCTAGGCGTGACTGATTGGGTTGCTGACATCTCTGCCATGATGACGATTTTTACGATAAGAATGCTCGCCATTCGCTACGATTGGCAATTTCCTGCTCTTGAATGGAAATACTAAACCCTAGGGTGTGTCTTCAATTCATTCGATAGTCATCTAAATGGGCTAAAAATGGCCAAATATCGTCGAATAGCTTGTTAATATCCCGATATTATCTACGCTATTTTTCTTGTTTGACGGCAATTTATCTCATTTTTATCGCCATTTCTGAAATGAAGACACGCCCTAGAATGCAAATATTAAAAAAGCGTCAACTTTAAACTCAGTTGACGCCTTATTATTGTCTGTTCGTGGTCTTATAATAAAGCAATATGCTTATTCACTGACCACAGCTAAATCCCTTACCATCAGCTGTAAGCTTTGTTTGCCGTTCCACTCGTTGATGTCTAGCTGAAACAATACGTGCACTTTTTCGGCACGATAATCCCATACCTCGCTATCGAAGTTAAAATAAATCGCTTCAATCGGATACTGCACATCAGGATAACGCAGTGATAATTTGAGGTGCTTGTCCTTTAGTATCTTAAAGCTCAATACTTCGAACACCCCATCAAATATCGGCGGTGCAAAGCCATGACCCCAAATACTGGCATTGGCCAAATGCTCAGCAAACCATAAGCTAAAGTCGCCTGCTTGCAAGGGGCCATCGGTGAATTTTTGCTCGGCAAAAACCTCATCCTCCATCTCTGCCATAACAGCATCGAAAGCCGTCACGAAGGCGTCAAAGTTGCGACGCTTCAAGGTTAGCCCAGCAGCCATCGCATGACCACCGAAATGGCTGATTAGATCAGGATAGCGTTCAGCAACTTGCTCAATCGCATCACGAATATGCACGCCAGCGATAGACCGCGCCGAACCTTTAATGGCATCGTCGTCACCTGTACGCTCTGTATCTGCTGGTGCAAAAACGATACTGGGCAAATAATGACTTTCTTTCAAACGTCCAGCGACGATACCGATAACGCCTTGATGCCAGTCATCTTGATATAAAACAATGCTGCGGGTTTGATTATTCACAGTCTCTTTATCAGTTTTAGACTGAATAAGGATTTCATCGCTCTCGTCAGTAGCAGTATTCTCATCGTTTTCATTTGCAACAGTAGCTAATGCTTGCACAATATTATCTGCTTGCGCGCGCATCTCGCCTTCTACGTGACGACGGGTACGGTTTAGCTGCTCAAGCTCTTGCGCCAAGCGCTGCGCCGTACTCCAGTCTTCGGTCAATAAACACTCGATACCAATGCGCATATTGTCCATACGTCCGGCAGCATTGATACGAGGTCCTAACACAAAACCAAAATCTTGCGCCTGCATTTTTTTGGGATCACGGCCCGCTTGCTCAAGCAATGCCAAGATACCCAGACAGCAGCGCCCTTGGCGGATAGCCGTCAGTCCATGATGCACCAAGATGCGATTGTTCTTATCAAGCACTCCAACGTCCGCAATCGTTCCGAGCGCCACCAAATCCAAATATTGGCTGACTTGCACGGTAGATTTATTGGCTTCACGGCGCAGCTTGGCTAAACGTCCGAGCACATAAAAAGCCACACCGACCCCTACGAGCGCTTTACTAGTAAAACTGCAATCGAGTTGATTGGGATTGACCACCGCTTCTGCAGGTGGTGTCTCTTTGGTCGTCAGATGATGATCCGTAATGATGACAGTGATGCCGTCGGCCTGCGCACGCGCCACGCCTTCATGACTTGAGATACCATTATCTACTGTGACGATCAACTCTGGCTGATACGTCTTAATGCCTAATTCGACAATTTCTGGCGTCAAACCATAGCCGTACTTAAAGCGATCAGGTACTAAAAAATCGACGACTGCACCCATTTTCGTGAGTGCACGCATCATCAGCGCGGTACTGGTCGCGCCATCACAATCAAAATCACCAACGATTAGGATACGCTGACCCCTATCAATAGCGACATCTAATAGCCGCACCGCCTCAGTGACACCGTGCAACATCTCAGCGGGCAGAAGACCAGAAAGCCCAGTCTCAAGCTCATCAGGCTGGGTAATACCGCGAGCGGCATACAAGCGAGCGAGCGTTAATGATTGGGCGGCAAGTGGTTGCAACGCGGTGGGCAGCTCGTCAGTGCGAGTGCTGGTATAACGGGGGGTTAAATTTAGCATGGTGCTATTCTACTGGCTTTGGCAGAGGGTCACAATGATAAAATTTAGCGGCTTGGTTTATCATTTTTTATTGCATTACATTGCAATAAATCATACTCTACTGCCTGCATAAACCAAGTTATCCATGCTTACCTGTCTAGCGCACATAACTGCGCATTTACAAAAACGGTGCATAGTGACCGTATTTTTCTGCATTTTGCTACAAAGCAATGATTGTATGCCGCTTATAAATCCATAAAATAGTAACCAACTGAGAGACTTGTTATCTATTGAGACTTTTAATCTGATTTTTTTATTTTAACTATTTATAAGGATGCGTTATGAAAACCACACCACTGGCTGAAAAACTACCAAATACCATCGATCCTAGCTTAGACTTGGAAAAAGTAAAGAAAGACTGCCAAAAGCTGGTCAAAAAACGTGCCAAATATTCTGCTGGTGTCGCCATCGTTCCTGTACCCTTCTTTGATGTCGCTGTGGATGCAGGCATGCTTACTCAGCTATTGCCAGAAATCAGTGAACGCTTTGGTTTGATTGAAGGCCGTCAATCAGCAGTTGATCTAGAGTCGCGCGCGATTCACTGGGGCGCGCTGAAAGATCGTACTGTCGATTTTGCAGGCTTAATGGCGACACGCGGTATCGTCAAAAAGACGGTACAAGGTTTCGGTGGTCGTATCGCTGCCAAGCAAGTGACGAAGTTCATCCCGCTGGGTGGTCAAATGGTTGCAGCCACCATGGGCTATATGATTTTCAAAAAAATCGCCAATGACCATATCAATGAGTGCTACAAGCTTGCAAAAGACATTCAGCAAAAGCAACACGGTAAGAATGTCTAACGCTATTAAACAATAGAAAATAGCTTTATAAAATAAACCCGCTAAGACTTATTGCCTTAGCGGGTTTTTTGTATTTGTTGATACTGTTATAAATGCATTCGGTAGTTTTTCACTTTAAACGACGATATCCCTAATCTTGTTCCGCTATGTTGATTATCACACTGGCATTCTCAAAACCGCGCTCGATATGTACCTGCCCCGACCAATTGTCTGACAAGCTCATTACCTCGCCAAATACAATTTGCGATTGTTGATCCATTTTTAATAATTCTCTAAGTGGCTTATGCTGAGACGTCACTGGAATCAAGGTTTGCAAAATATCTGCTAAAACTGTCTTCAATCGACTGAACTAAGTGCATGCATAGGTTATCCAGACGCATTGACTTCGGTAGAAACTGACGAATTAACCCATTGGTATTCTCATTCGTTCCACGCTCCCAAGAATGATAAGGCTGAGCAAAGTAAATATCAGCCTTCAACGCTGTTGCCATCGTTTCATGGTCAGCAAACTCTTTACCGTTATCAAAGGTGATACTTAACGCCTGTTCACCTTTTAGCATGCCAATACAAGCTTGTGTGACGGCTACTGCCTTGCGATTGGGTAGCGCTTTGATCTTAGTCTCTCGAGTTGTTCTATCCACTAGAGTGACAAGCACACCTTGATGTCCACGACCAACCACCGTATCCCCTTCATAATCGCCCATACGACTGCGCGCTTCAATGATACTGGGACGGTCATTGATATCACAGCGGTTCGCTATCTTTCCGCGCCTATCATAACCTTGCAGACGGCGTTTCCTATAGCGCTTTTGACATCTAAGGGCGCTATGTAAGTTACCCCCTGCCTTTTTGTCAGTATAGATGTGTTGATATATCGATTCATGGCTTGGGACCTCTTGCCAACCCAGCATTCTCAGTCGCCCTGTGATTTGCTCAGGTGAGTAGTGCTTGCTGAGTAGATGATCAATATAGCACCAGCCAAAGCGGCTGATCTGTGAGCTATTCACAACTTTGC